>NZ_JAUSZJ010000003.1 GCF_030817475.1 Streptomyces sp. V2I9
GCGCGCGGTCCGCTCCGCGGACACGACGCGCCGCCGCTACGCGGCGGGAGCCAGCGCTCCGCGCTGGCCGGCCACTCCGTGGCCGAGCGGACAACTCCGTTGTCCGCAGCTGGAATTCGCTCCGCGAACCCCAGCGTGAAATCCGCTCCGCGGCTTTCACCAAAGACGGCAGCAACAGGGTGGGGGCTTGATTCGGCCGTCAGATCTAATCCAGGGAAAGGAATTGATAATGCATCGATTCTACGCGGCAAATCCAACCGCTGAAACATACTCGTACTGACCCCACTGGGACCCCAGATCCGTAATGATATTCACCCATGCATCGTCCAGAGCTCCCCCGTCCCCCACTGCCCACGCGCGCACCAGAGCATCCCACTGACGGACATTCAAGTTCCGGTATTCCAGAACCCGTTGAAACCTGCGATCGACCTGGGACTGACTGAATGGGTGGATTTCTACCCGCGTGCCGCCCCCACCGTTGAGACGGCGCAGCAGGTAGCGGGCCACGTTCTGCCGGCGCACTGTGTGGTAGGCGGTTTCGATCTGCTGGAGACTTGCTCGGGAGGGGTGGCGTTTTCCTGTCAGCCAGGCCTTGATGGTGCGGTCGGTAACGGTCAGGCCGGCTTCGCGTGCGGCTTGACGGGCGGGTTCCGACTTCGTCAGGTAGTTGAGACGTGCCATGAGGCCACGTTTGGTGGTGATGGGGGTGGTGATGTAGTCGACGAGCTGATCGAGTTGCCGGGCGACGGCTTCGCTGCCTTTGATTCCTCGGGCTCCGTAGTGACCGAAGTCGTATGTTCTTTTCGGCACTTGTGGAAACCTCTTCTGTTCGATCGTCTCAGCTGTTCCAATATTACCTCAATTCAATTGGCAATTCTGAGAGTTGCCCAATCAATGCCATCCGATCCCACTGAGGAAGTCCCGTAAAATCAGGCGTAGCAAGGTTGAGGAGGGCGTTGAACGTGGGTTATTCAGCTCGGCCAGAGCATGGAAGAGGTCTCATCCGATCTCGGTGTCGTGGGCCACGCTCATGCCGAAGTCCGTTGCGCGGTAGCGGCCAACGAGGTGACGCCACCACAGGTCCTGGTCATGGGGATGTCACCGGCTGCTCCACGGACGGGGGTGGCTCGTGGTCAAGGGGTTGGGTTGCTGAGTGGCCCGTGCAGGTGTGTGGGAGGGCATGGTCTCTGTTCGAGGCTGCGGACGAGGGATGTGTCGTAAGTGGTGAAAACTCTGGAGAATCTGAGTTTCAGTCCTGGTCTTCTGTGCGGGGCCGTTGGCTGGGTGGGTCGGGCAGGACGATCTCGGACAGCAATCGTTCTTGCTCGTCCGTGAGTCGGCCGTCGTTCCGCTTGGCCCGGGTCCTGCGGAGCTACGCCCCGATCTCGACGCGCGCGCCGTCGGCCTCGATCCACTCCCGTGCTCCGGGCGTTCGGTTGTGGCGTTCGATGAACGCTCTCAGTAGTTCAGTGTTCTGTTCGAAGGAGCGGCGGGCGTGCATGCCGGCTGAGAGTCGGAGGCGGGCGGGGTCGGCGCCGATCTGAAGCAGCAGCGCGCGTTGGGTGGGCTTGAGGGTTGTGAAGGTGGTGAGTTGGCGCTGTAGCCAGCTCCCGATGTTCATGCCGTCGATGACCGTGTCTCGGCGCAGTGTTGCGAGGTCGTGGCCGGCTTCGATGTGGCGGCGCAGGGTGTGATATTTGCGGTGCCAGTCGGCTCCGTGTGGGAGGAGCCAGTCGGGGTCGAGGGCCGTGAGTTGAGCTTCGCGGTCGGGTGCGAGGCGGCCTTTGCGGGCGGCGGCGCGTTGATCGATGAGGAATTGGCCGCTGGGTCCGGTGGTGGGGATGGCGAGGTGGCCGTGCTGTTTGTACCCCGCCCCATGACCAGCCCGACGACCGCCCCACCACATAGGGCACGGTCTTACAGCGGCTAACACAATGAGGTGGTTCGGTCCTCTTGGCCGTGTCCGCGTCAGGAGTTGAGCGTTGGGCGGATATGGGGACTTCGCCGTGGATCGTGTCGGATGACCTGTGGAAGCGGATAGAGCCGTTGCTTCCGTGCAGGGAACGCCGGTTTCGGCACCCTGGACGGAAGCCGCTGCCGGACCGGCAGGTGCTGTGCGGCATCCTCTTCGTGTTGCACACCGGCATCCAGTGGGAGTACCTGCCCAAGGAGTTGGGCTTCGGGTCGGGCATGACGTGCTGGCGGAGGTTGCGGGACTGGAACGAGGCCGGCGTCTGGCAGCAGCTGCACGAAGTACTGCTGGCCGAACTCAACGCGGCGGCCCGCCTCGACCGGTCGCGTGCAGTGGTCGACTCCAGCCACGTGCGCGCCATAAAAGGGGGAGCCACACGGGACCGAGTCCGGTCGACCGTGGCCGAACCGGATCGAAACACCACCTGATCACCGACGGAAACGGCACACCGCCCGCCGTAATCCTCACCGGCGGCAACCGCAACGACGTCACCCAGCTCATGCCCCTCATCGACGCCATCCCACCCATCAGAGGCAGGATCGGACACCCGCGACGCAAGCCGGACTCACTCTTCGCCGACCGCGGATACGACCACGACATCTACCGCGAACAGGTCCGCCAACGCCGCATCGTCCCGGCCATCGCCCGCCGCGGCACCCTCCACGGCACCGGACTGGGAACCTACCGCTGGGTCGTCGAACGCAGCTCCGCCTGGCTCCACGGCTTCAAACGCCTCCGCATCCGCTGGGAACGGAGAGCCGACATCCACGAAGCCTTCCTCAAACTCGCCCGCTGCCTCATCACCCACCGACAGATCAACTCATTGTGTTAGCCGCTGTTAGTTCAAAGAACTAGGGTGTTGCAACTAGACAGGTAACTGCCAGCCGGGAGCTCGGCCGTCGTCAGGCTGCCCCGTCCTGGTGCCGGGAGTGGCCTCCGGTCGTGTCCACCTCTGCGAGATGTTCGGAGAGCCAGGTGTGGACGGCGATGGCGGTCGTGCTGGAATGATCCTCCAGAACGGTGAAGTGGTCACCGGGCACGGTGATCTCGGAGTGCGGCAGGCTCCATGCCTCGGCGGCCTCGATGCCCGGCAGGCGCTCTCCGGCCCGGACGAAGAGGGTGGGAGCCGCCAGTTCCGTCGGCTTCCAGCGGGCGTAGAGCTCCAGGTAGCCGGCCATCGCGGTGAGCCGGTCGGTCTCGGCCGAGGCGAACTGCGCGGAATTGTCCAGCATGCCCGCGGTCATCGCCGAGAGCGCGGACCCGTCACCGCGGTTGCCGCCGAGGCCGCTGTCCTCGCACGGATAGGTGTCGATCAGTACGACGGCGGACGGCGTCAGGCCCGTGCGCTCCAGCTCCTCGGCGACCGCGTGTGTCACCCATCCGCCTGCCGAGCGCCCCAGCAGGACGAACGGCTCGCCGCCCGCACACGCGCGCACGCCGGCGGCCTGTACCGCCACGAAGGCGTCCCGCGTGGCCGGCAGCGGTTCCCGTGGCAGGAAACCGGGGTTGGGCAGGACCGAAACCGGACGCCGGCCCTGGAGGGCCGCCCCGAAACGGGCGTATTCGTGCGGCCCTGACAGTGCGCTGAGGGCGGGGAAGCAGATCAGGCGGGGCCCGGAACCCCCTGTCGCGAGAGTGACGGCCGAAGGTGGCGAGCCGAGGGCCTCGGGGCCCTCGAACACCTCACGGAAACGTGACGCGATCGTCAGGAGGACCATCCCGTCCCACGCCTTGCCACGGGCGCACGCCGTACGGAAGAGCGCGGACAAGGAGTCGGCGTCCGCGCCCTTCGGAGCCGAGGCCCTTTCCGCGGCACCGCCCTGCCGCCGGGAGGAGGCCCCGCCCGGGGCGGTCCCGGCCGCACCGGGGCCGGTGGTGCCGGGAGCGGCCAGAGGTTCGAGCGCTTCAGGGGCGTCCTGTGACCAGCGTTCCGCCAGGTGGGCGGCGACCCCACGCGGCGTCGGGTAGTCGAACAGGAGCGTGGCCGGCAAGGCCAGTCCCGTGAGCTCCTGGAGCCGGTTGCGCAACTCGACCGCGGCCAGTGAGTCGAGGCCCAGTCCCGCCAGCGCGCGGTCCGCTTCGACCGCGGAATCCTCCGAGCCGTGGCCGAGTGCCAGGGCGGCCTCCGCTCGGACCTGCGCGAGGAGCAGAGCACCGCGTTCGTCCGGAGGCGTGGCGGCCAGCCGACGGCGAAGGGAGTCCTCGGCGTCGGTGCCGAGCCCGGTGAGCGATGCGGAGGTGCTCCGTACGGGCCCCCGGCCCGGTACCCGGGAGAGCGGCGCCCCAGGTGCCCCGGTTGCCGCCGGGTCGAGACGAGCTGCCACCAGGACGGAGTTCCGTCCTTCGACGGCGGTGTCGAAGAGCGAGAGGCCCTCCTCGGTCCGCAGCGAAACGAATCCGGAACGGGCCATCCGGCGCAGGTCCGCGTCCCGGAGCGCGGCCGTCATCCCACCGCTCTGCTGCCACGGCCCCCAGGCGAGAGAAGTGGCGGGCAACCCGAGCGCCCTGCGGTGCCGTGCCAGCGCGTCCAGGAACGAGTTCGCCGCCGCGTAGTTGCCCTGGCCGCCGGAGCCGAACACCCCGGCCACCGAGGAGAACAGGGCGAACACCGCCAGGTCGCTGCCCCGGGTCAGCTCGTGCAGGGCCAGGGCCGCGTCCACCTTCGGCCGCAGTACGCGGTCCAGCCGCTCCTGTGTGAGTGCCGGGATCACACCGTCGTCCAGGACCCCCGCGGTGTGCACCACGCCGGTCAGTGGGTGCGCCTCCGGCACGCCCGCGAGCAGAGCGGCGAGCGCCGTACGGTCGGCGACGTCACAGGCTGCCACCGTGACCTCCGCGCCCAGTCCTGTGAGTTCCGCGCACAGCTCGGCGGTGCCGGGCGCATCGGCTCCGCGACGCCCCACGAGCAGCAGGTGACGCACCCCATGCGCGACCACGAGGTGACGGGCGAACTCCCTGCCCAGCGAACCGGATCCCCCGGTGACCAGGACGGTGCCGTCCGAGCGCAGCCGACGCGACGCCCCATCGGCCGTCTCCGTTGCCGCTTGGGACGCGCGGACCAGTCTCGGTACGTACGCGACACCGTTGCGTACGGCCGTCTGCGGTTCGGGGCTCGTCAGGAGCCGTACCAAGGCCCCCGCGGAGGCGGGGTGGTCATCGACGTCGACCAGCGAGAAGCGGCCCGGGTTCTCGGTCTGCGCCGAGCGGAGCAGACCCCACACAGGTGCGTGGACGAGCGCGGCATCGTCGTCGCGGATGCTTCCGTCCCGCTCGGCTCCGGTGGCGACGACGCCCGAAGTGAGGACGACCAGACGTGAGCCGGCGAGCCGTTCCTCGGCGAGCCAGTCCTGTACGAGACGCAGCGCCCAGCCGGCCGTACGGTGTGCGGCCGACGCGCGGTCCGTTCGGTCGGCCCCGGTGAGCGGAGGGCAGGCGATCATGACGGCAGGTGCGTCTGTGGCCGCCGAGGCCGGATCCGGATAGGCCGTCGGCCCGATGCCCGCCCGCAGGAGTGCGTCGTCCAGCCACGGGCCGGGCTCGCCCAGGAGCCCGTACAGAGGCGGCTTCCCCGGCATCGGGACGGAGGAATCCGGCAGACGCGTCCAGTCCAGGAGGTACAGGCAGTCGCTGTGCGCGCGTACGCCGCTCAACTGCTCGCGGGAGAGCGGCCGCAGGACGAGCGAGTCCACCGTGGCGACAGGGGCTCCGGTCCCGTCGGCCAGCTCCAGCCGGGCTCTGTTCCCCTCCGCCCGGGACACCCGCACCCGCAGTGTGCGGGCGCCGGACGTGTACAGCCGCACACCGCTCCAGGCGAACGGGAGCGACAACAGTGCCCCGGTTCCGCTACCGGTGTCGCCGTCTTCACCGCCCGGGGCAGTCTGGTCCAGCATCAAGGTGTGCAGCGCCGAATCCAGCAGGGCCGGATGCAGGGTAAAGAGGTCGGCGTTTCCGTGTTCCCCCTCCGGGAGTTCGATCTCGGCGAGGAGGTCCTCGCCCAGGCGCCAGGCAGCCCGCAGGCCCTGGAAGGCCGGTCCGTAACGGAGCCCGCTGTGCGCGAGTCCCTCGTAGAAGCCGATACCTGCCTCGGTGCCGGGCGGCAGCGGGACAGCGCCCGCCGGCGGCCAGGGGGACGGCGCGTCCGCGGAGGTCCGCGGTTGCGGAAGGCCGGAGTCCGCAGGGGCCAGGACTCCGGAGGCATGGCGGTTCCAGGGGCCGTCGTCGTATCCGGGAGCGTGCGTCCGCGCGTGGAACACCACGGCCCGGCGCCCGTCCGCGTCCGCTCGCGCCACCTTCACCTGGAGTTCGACCGCCTCGTCGGAGGAGAGCGGAAGCGGCGCAGTCAGCGTCAGTTCCTCCAGTACGGAGGCGCCCACCCGGTCCCCGGCGCGGATCGCCATCTCGACGAAGGCCGTCGCCGGCAGGAGCGCCGTGCCCAACACCGTGTGGTCGGCGAGCCAGGGCTGGTCGCGCAGGGACAGCCGACCGCTCAGCAGCAGGCCGTCGTCGTCCGCCGTCGACGTCACCGCTCGCAGGAACGGGTGGGGCGCGGCGTCCGGCTCCGCCGCGGACCCCGGCGGGTCGGCGTCCAGCCAGTACCGCTCACGCTGGAACGCGTAGGTGGGCAGCGCCGCACGCCGTGCGCCACGCCCGGCGAAGACCGCCTGCCAGTCCACGTGCACACCGTGCGCGTGGAGCGCGGCCACCGTGGCGAGCAGCGCCCCGGCCTCAGGGCGCGGGCCACGAAGCGTCGGGACGGCCAAGGGCGCGGAGCTGTCCGCACGGCCGCCCGAGGTGGCCGTCGGGCCGGGGCTGGGGAAGGCGTCACGTGCCAGGCCCACGAGCACACTGTCCGGGCCGAGCTCCACGAAGTGCGTGGCCCCCCGCTCCCGCAGGTACCGCAGCGTGTCGGCGAAACGGACCGGCCGGCGAACATGGTCCACCCAGTACCGGGGTGAGCAGATCTCCTCGGTGGTCGCGGGCCGGTCCGCCACCGCGGTGACGAGGGGGAGTTCCGGTGGGGAGTAGACGATCCCCCGCGCGACCGCGCCGAAGGCCTCGAGCATGGGTTCCATGTGCGCGGAGTGGAACGCATGGCTCACCCGCAGAAGGGTGGCTCCACGTCCCTGTTCGCGCCAGTGCGCGATGACCTCCAGCACCGCGGGCTCGTTCCCGGAGACGACCACGGAGCGACCGTTCACGGCTGCGATGTCCACCTCCCGCAGTGTGTCCGCTCCGCCCGCCAGATACGCGGTGACCTCGCTCTCGTCTGCCTCTACGGAGGCCATCGCGCCGCCGGCGGGCAGCGCGTCCATCAGCCGGCCCCGCGCCGCGACCAGGGTGCAGGCGTCCGCGAGGGACAGCACACCGGCGACGTGCGCCGCCGCCAGTTCGCCGACCGAGTGACCGGCCACCATGTCGGGACGTACGCCCCAGGACTCCAGCAGCCGGAACAGCGAGACCTCCAGAGCGAAGAGTGCGGGCTGCGCGAAGCGCGTCGTGTGCAGGAGTCCGCCCGCTCGCGAGGCCTCGGTGCCCTTCCGGCCGCCTTCGGCGTTCTCGGTGGCGAACACCACGTCCCGCAGTGGCCGCGGCAGAAGCGGGTCCAGCAGTGCGCAGATCTTGTCGAAGGAACGGGCGTAGACGGGATGGGTCTCGTACAGTTCCCGGCCCATGCCCGCCTGCTGGCTGCCCTGCCCGGTGAACATGAAGGCCACCGGGCCCGCCGGGCGGGGACCGCTCGTGCTCAGGCCCGGCCGGTAGCGGCCTTCCGCCACCGCGTCGAGCGAGGCGAGCAGTTCGTCGCGGTCACCGGCCACCGCCACCGCGCGGTGCTCGAAGTGGGCGCGGGTGGTGGCCAGTGAGAAACCGAGGTCCAGCAGGTCCGCTCCGGGGCGTTCCCTCACGTGGGCGTGGAGTCGCCGGGCCTGCGCCCGCAGTCCCGAGGCGCTCTTCGCCGACACCGGGAATGGCACGGCCGAAACCGGTGCCCCGGCCGTCCGGGCGGCCGGGGATCCGCTGTCCGGGGTCCGCCTGTCCGGGCGGCCCGAGTCATCGGGCTCCTCCACAGGCGCCTGCTCGATCACCACATGTGCGTTGGTTCCGCTGATCCCGAAGGACGACACACCCGCCCGCCGGGGCCGCCCGGTCCGGGGCCAGGGCACCGAACGGGACAACAATGACACCGCACCCGACGACCAGTCCACGCCGGGGTTCGGCTCCTCGGCGTGGAGCGTACGCGGCAGTATGCCGTGCGCGATCGCCTGGACCATCTTCATCACAGCGGCCATGCCCGCCGCCGCCTGCGTATGCCCGATGTTCGACTTGACCGAGCCCAGCCACAGGGGGTGTTCCCGTGCACCGGCCTGCCCGTATGCCTCCAGGAACGCCTCCGCCTCGATGACGTCACCGAGTCGGGTGCCCGTGCCGTGTGCCTCCACTGCGTCGATCTCCGCGGGTTCCAGCCGCGCGTCGGCCAGAGCCTGGCGGATCACCCGTTGCTGCGCCGGTCCGTGCGGGGCGGTGAGGCCGTTGCTCGCACCGTCCTGGTTCACCGCGGAACCGCGCACCACGGCCAGGACCGGGTAACCCGCCCGCCGGGCCTCCGACAGCCGTGTCATCAGCAGCATTCCCGCGCCCTCGGCCCACCCGGTGCCGTCCGCCGCCGCCCCGAACGCCTTGCAGCGGCCGTCGGGAGCCAGCGCGCGTTGCCTGCTGAACTCGATGAAGGACTGGGGCGCCGACATCACCGTGACTCCGCCGGCCAGCGCCAGTGAGCACTCGCCCCTGCGTAGGGCCTGAGCCGCCAGGTGCAGGGCCACCAGCGACGACGAGCACGCCGTGTCCACCGTGACCGCCGGGCCTTCCAGGCCCAGGGTGTAGGCGATACGGCCGGAGGCGACGCTGCCCGCGTTACCGATGCCCAGGTAGCCCTCCACACGTTCCGGTGTGCGGGCGATACGGCCGGCATAGTCGCTGTACATGAGTCCGGCGTACACGCCGGTGGGCGTGGAGCGCACCGTACCGGGTTCGATCCC
The DNA here is from genome assembly GCF_030817475.1 of Streptomyces sp. V2I9. Classification (NCBI taxonomy): domain Bacteria; kingdom Bacillati; phylum Actinomycetota; class Actinomycetes; order Kitasatosporales; family Streptomycetaceae; genus Streptomyces; species Streptomyces sp. V2I9. Next base: position 9,007 of record NZ_JAUSZJ010000003.1, read on the forward strand.
CGCGTGTTCGAAAGCCTCCCAGGCGACTTCGAGCAGCAACCGGTGCTGCGGATCCATGGCCAGGGCCTCGCGGGGCGAGATCCCGAAGAAGGCCGGGTCGAAGCGGTCGACACCGGACAGGAAGCCTCCCTCGCGTACGTAGGTGCGGCCGGCCCGTCCGGCATCCGGGTCGTAGAGCCCGTCCACGTCCCACCCCCGGTCAGTGGGGAAGGGGGTGATGGCGTCGACACCGTCCTCGACCAGCCGCCACAGGTCCTCGGGGTTCTCCACGCCGCCGGGGAAGCGGCACGCCATTCCTACGATGACCACGGGGTCCTCGTCCGTACCGGTGCCTTCCGGACGGCTGGGCGTGGCGGTCGTCGTCCGGCTGGTGAGCCGTGCCCGAAGATGTGCGGCGAGCTCGTCCGTGGTGGGGAAGTCGAAGGGCGCGGCCTCGGACAGCGGGAGACCGGTCGCCGCCGACAGACGGTTGCACAGCAGCGTCGACGTCAACGAGTCCAGCCCCAGGTCACGGAACGCGGTGCTCCGTTCCACCTCGTCCACGGCGCAGCCGAGCACGGCGGCGACCTCGGCCCGTACCAGAGCTGTCAGGTCCGCTTTCCCTGCCTCCGTCAGCGGGAGGCCCCCGGCCGGCAGAGGGCGCGCGGGCAGGCCGGCGAGCGCGTACCGTCTGACCTTGCCCGAGGCGGTGCGCGGGATCGCGTCCACCTCGTGGAGGGTTACGGGCACCTTGAACGGTGAGAGGTGATTCCGACAGGCGGCGAGGATCTTTCTCCTGTCGAGGACACCGGCCTTCGCCGGAACCAGGTAAGCGGCCGGGACCTCACCGAGTACGTCGTCCGGGACGCCCGCCACGGCGGCGTCCCTGATTCCCGGCAGGGCCAGCAGTACCGCCTCCACCTCGGAGGGATGGACGTTCTCCCCGGCCCGGATGATCAGCTCGCTGACCCGGCCCGTGAGGGTGAGTTCACCGCCAGGGCCGATTCGGGCCAGATCACCGGTTCGGTACCACCCGTCGCGCAGGACCTCGGCGGTGTCGTCGGGACGCTGGTGGTAGCCGGCCATGACACCGGGTCCGGAGACCCACAACTCGCCCTCGCCCGGAACCTCGGTGCCGCTGCTGTCGCCGATACGCGCCCGCATGCCCGGCAGCACACGGCCGCAGGAGCCGGTCGCCCGGGCGGTGCCCGGTGCCGTCATGGTGACGGGCCCCGCCTCGGTGCTTCCGTAGTGATCGAGGAACGGAACCCGGCAGGCTTCCTCGAAGGCCCGCTGGAAAGCGGGAGGCGCGGCCGCGCCTCCGCTGACGCAGCCACGCAGCGCGGGCGCCTCCAGCCCGTGGGTCCCCACGGCGTCGAGGAGTTGGCCGTACGTCGCCGGTACCCCGGCCAGGAGCGTGAAAGGGTCGTCGGTCCGGCGTAGTTCACCCAGCACATCCGCCACGGAGAATCGCGGCAGGAGCAGGGCGGAGGCTCCGGTCACGGTCACCCCGAGAACGCACAGGAGCTGCCCCATGGCGTGGTGCAGTGGGAGGGGCCAGAGCAGGCGGTCATCCGCCGACAGGCCGAGGACGGTGACGAAACCGGCCGCCACCGACGACAGCCGGTTGCGCTGAGTGGACAGCACCCCCTTGGGCAGACCGGTCGATCCGGAGGTGTAGAAGAGCCAGGCCACCTCGTCGAGCCCGAGATCATCAGGAGCCGGCGCGGGCGGCTCGGTGGCGGCCAGGGTCGTGTAACGGAACATGCCCGCTTCGTCGACCGAGTCGCCACTCGCCCTCGCCGCCGGGGATTCGCCTCGCGTCCCGGCATCCTGATCCTCGTCCTCGACGAGCACCACGCTCAGCCGGGGACGCTCCGGGAGCAGCGGCAGCAACTGGCCCAGGGAGGACCGGTCGGTGAAGACGACCCGGGCCCCGCTGTCGTCCAGCAGGTGCGCCAACTCGGCGGTGGTGCTCCGCGGGTCCATCGGCACACCGACCGCGCCCGCCCTGAGGACGGCGAGGACGCTCTCGACGGCCTCCACACGACTGCCCAGGAGGATCGCCGCGCGCTCCCCATGCCGCAGACCGAGGTTGACGAGATGCCCCGCCAGCCTGCCTGTTCGCTGTTCCAGCTGTTCGTAGGTGACACGGGAACGGTCGTCCTGGAAGGCGGTCTTGGTGCCGATAAGCCGGGCATGCTCCCGGAGCAGATCCGGCAGAGGACGGAGAGTGGCCATGTGCGCTGTCACAAGGACGAATACTTCCTCTGGACGGGAGCTGTCGATGATCACGATAGATGACCGGTCCGTCAGGGGGCGGTGCCCGGCGAACCTGCAACGGGTCGGACCACGCGTCGGGTTGCCGAGCCGTGCAGGATGAGAACCGTGTCCTATGTGGTCTCAGCTCATTGAGTCGTTCATGGGGAGGGGTACGTGGAGTTGGATTGTTCCGGACGGGTTGCGGGGGATCGCGGAGCCGCCGACTCCGCCGTCGAAGGTGCGGCCGCAGGGTGGTGGGATGCAGGACTCGCCTGATGAGACGCTGTTCGCCGCGATCATCTACGTCCTGTTCAGCGGATGCGCCTGGCGGGCGTTGCCGCCGTGTTTCGGGATATCGAAGTCGACGGCCCACCGCAGGTTCCTGCTCTGGTCAAGAGCCGGTGTCCGGGGGCGGCTCCACGAGGAGATCTTGCACCGCCTGGACGACGTCGGCCTGCTCGACCTGTTGCGGGCCGTGCTCGACTCCGCCCATGTGAGCGCTGAAGAGGGGGCGAACTCACAGGTCCGAGCCACGTGGACCGGGGTAGGCCGGGCTTTAAGGATGCACGTCCTGTCGGACGTGAACGGACTGCCCCTCCTTGTCGGGATCTCCGCTGCGAACATCCACGACAGCCTTGCGCTGAAGCCCACGGTTCAGGGCCACCAAACGAGACACGGCCCCCACCGCGGTCGCTCCTCCAAGCCCCAGCGCCTGCACGCGGACCATGCCTACGACGTTCCTCACCTGCGGAAATGGCTATGGGGCAAGCACATCGGCGTGCGCATCGCCCGCAAGGGAGTCGAGTCCGGCGAACGGTCGGGCCGCAGCAGACGGGTCATCGAGCGGACCGTGTCCTGGCTGACCGGCTACCGCAGACTCAACCACCGCTACGAACGCCACCCCCGCAACTACCTGGCCCTCCTCGGTCTTGCCGCGGCTACAAACGACTCGCCCGACTCGCCACAGAGGACACGGCCCAAGGCCAACCATGACCTCTACGAATCTCTCCGAGCCCGGTGCTACCGAGAGCGATCGGATCGAGGCGTGGTACCGGTTTGTGCCGCGCGAAGGGTGGCTCCCCTACGACGCTGAAGGGCTCTGGGCCACTCGCCTGAGCGAAGATACCGCCAGGGTGGAGAACGTCCCCTTCTTGCAGGACGGCGTGGCTGAGGGCGAGGTCGTACGGTTCGTGACGGACGCCGACGGACTCCGCCGGGCGAAGGAACGGGTGGAGGCATCAGGTAACCGCACGGTCCGGGTCTTGCCCGTTCCTTCCGGCCCACCGGGGAGAAGTGCTCGGGCTGCGCACGAGCGGCTGTCGCCGTTCGGCCTGGGTGGTGAGGTTTTCGGTGAGGGGTTCCCGTTGGTCGCCGTGAACGTGCCGGCCGAGGCAGACCTGGGTGGGATCAAGGAGTTGCTCGTCCGCGGCCAGGAGGATGGGTGGGGGCACTTCGAAGTGGGTTGTGCTACCGATGCATGGCGCAGCGCGTGGTCCGGTCGGCGAGATCGGCTCCGCTGAGGGCAGGGCGGGGCCGGGGCGCTGCGGCTGGTTCGTCGTGAGGGGCGGGTGCGGTGCCCTGCTCACACGGTTCGGAGGAGTTGTCGTTCTTCCTCGTCCCAGTCGATGCCCGCCATCTCGTGGCCGATCGGGACGGCGGTGAGCGTGCTGGTGAGCCAGTTGTGGACGGGGGCGCGGTGTACGGCGAGGAGGGCGTGGCGCTCCTGGAGGCCGAGGCGGAGGAACAGGGTGCTGTCGGTCGGGTTCTCGGTGGAGGGCCAGATCATCACTTCTCCTTGTCCTACGAGGTCGTTGAGGCCTGCGAGGAGGAGGTCGCGGGAGAAGCTCCACCGGGCCAGGGTGCCGGTGGGCCCGTGGAAGGTGAACTCCACGGCCAGGGGGTCTTCGCGTTCGTAGTGAAGTTCTATGAGGACGGGGATCCAGCCCTCCTCGCCGCCGTGGAGCGAGGCGGGGAGCCAGGCCGGAGGGGCTCCGGATGTGCGGGGGGTGTCGGCTGCCCGTCTTTCCGCAGGGGTTTCCGGTCGGTTTCGGTCTGGTCGGTCGGGGTTCGTCCGGAGTGCGGGGTGTGGCGGTGCTGGAGGGGTGAGCAGTGCGGCAATGCGCGCCAGTCGGCGGCGGAGCGCTGGCAGGAGGTGCATCGGGACTCCGGATGAGAGGGCGGAAGGACAGCCGCTTCCTGACCGTCGAGCTTTTCGCGGTTACCCCGTCTTCGTATGTCTCACTCGTTTCGTGGTGTTCCTCGTCCGTTCTGTTCGTTCCGGGGGTCGGTGTTCGGTGGGTGTTGTCCGTATCGGCCGTCCTGTTCGGGTGGCCGAAACGTTTCACTCCTGGTGGGAGGGGCACTGGGTGGAGCCGTCACCTGTGCGCGTCCGAGTGTGCGAGGGGGCGGGGCGCCGGTGGTCGTGGAGGTGCGATCAGTTGTATGAGGCCTGATTTTCCGTCTTGAAAGGATCCGAACCCATGCCGACAGGTCCTGTTGCGCCCGACGAGGTGGCGGCGGCCGCGAAAGGATTCGCCGAGACGGTCAGGCGTGTCGAGGAGGGGGGACTGAGCTTCCCGTTGCCGGGGTCGGGGCGTACCGCCGAGCGGTTGGCGGCGTTGCGTGCTGTTGCCGAGGCCGGTCTGAGTACGGCGCGTCTGGTCGAGGGGCATGTCGATGCCACCGCCATCCTGGCTGAGCTGGGGGCGCCGTCGCCGGTTCCTGGGGAGCGGTGGGGGGTGTGGGCGGCTGAGCCTCCGGGTGAGGGGCTCATCGCTGTCCGGCAGGGGGCGGGGTGGGTGGTGAGTGGGTTGAAGCGGTACTGCTCGGGTGCGCACAGTTGTACTCATGCTCTGGTGACTGCTCGGGCGGGTGGGTCGCGGAGGCTTTTCGCCGTGCGGGTGGCGGCGGAGGGGTGCAGGCCGGTCGAGGGCACTTGGAGTGCTGTGGGGATGGCGGGCAGTGACACCCCTGATGTGCGGTTCGCGGATGTACCGGCTTCTGCGGTGGGTGAGCCGGAGGCGTATGTGAGCAGGCCCGGGTTCTGGCACGGTGGTGTCGGTGTGGCGGCGTGCTGGTACGGCGGGGCGGTGGCGGTGTCCCGGGTTCTGCGGGAGGCGGCTGCGGATGGTGCCGATCCGCATATCGATGCTCATCTGGGGGCGGTGGATGTGCAGCTGTACGCGGCTGTGACGCTTCTGCGTCGGGCGGCGCGGGAGATCGATGCCGACCCGTATGACGAGCGGGGTGAGGCCCGGTTGCGGGCGATGCGGGTGCGTGCGTTCGTGGAGTCGGTCTGCCGGGAGGTGCTGGACCGGGTGGGGAGGGCGACCGGGGCGGGGCCGTTGTGCGGTGATGCCGGGCATGCCCGTGCTGTGGCCGATTTGGGCGTGTACATCCGCCAGCATCATGCGGAACGTGATCTGGCGGGGCTGGGTGCGTCCTTGGCGAGGCCGGGGGTGCGGCGGTGACGGGCGGTGTCGGGGAGGGTTACGCCGATCCCATTCAGGCGCCCGGTACCTCGGAAGCGGCTTGGCGGGCGTGGCCGGGTTGGGGTGATCTTCCGGAGGCTGTTCTGGGGGGTGTGGGCCGTGTGGTGGTGGTCGCGGCTCATCCGGATGACGAGGTGCTCGGGTTCGGCGGTGCGCTGGCGATGCTGGCGGGGGCGGGGGCGGAGGTGATCGTCGTGGCGGTCACGGATGGTGAGGGTTCTCACCCTGATAGTGGTGTCGTCACCGCGTCCGAGCTGGTTCGGATGCGTACGGCCGAGACGCGTGCCGCGTTGGCGGAGCTGGGTGCGGGGGATGCGACCGTGGTGCGCCTGCGGGTTCCCGATACGCGGGTGGGGGTGTTCGAGGACGAGGTCGTGGCTCGGATCGCGTCGCTGGCCGGCGGGGCGGATCTGGTGGTCGCGCCGTGGACCGGGGATGTGCATGGTGATCATGAGGCGGCCGGGCGGGCCGCTGTGCGGGCGGCGGCTTGTGTGGGTGTTCCGTGCTGGCTCTATCCGGTGTGGATGTGGCACTGGGCGGTGCCGGGCGATTCGCGGGTTCCCTGGGGGCGTGCGGCCGTCGTTCCGTTGTCCTCGGCGGTGTTGGAACGGAAGAGGGCGGCGGTGGGGCGGTTCGTCAGCCAGATCGCTCCGCTGGGGCCGGGGCCGGGTGACGCGGCGATCCTGCCTCCGGATGAGCTGGCACACCATCTGCGCGACCGGGAGGTGGTCTTCCGGTGAGCGGTGACCGCCCCGTGTCCGGGGTTTCCGGTGCTTCGGATGCGTCTGATGCGTCCCGGTCGCCGGATGTGTCGGGTGGGGCGGGGACTCCGGCCTCGTACTTCGAGGGCATGTATCGCGGTGCCCGGGACCCCTGGCACCTCGCCGAGCGGTGGTACGAGCGGCGCAAGTACGATCTCACGCTGGCGAGTCTGCCGTTGCCGCGTTACCGGCGTGCTTTCGAACCTGCTTGTTCTGTGGGTGAGTTGACGGTGCGTCTGGCGGAGCGGTGTGATCGGGTCGTGGCGTGCGACCGGGTGGAGTCCGCGGTCGCGACCGCGGGCGGGCGTACTTCCGCTCTGCCTCATGTGGACGTGTGCCGTATGGCCGTTCCCGAGCAGTGGCCTGCTGGGCGTTTCGACCTGATCGTCCTGTCCGAATTGCTCTACTATTTCGACGCGCCCGCCCTGCACCGTGTCCTGGATCTCGCTGTGGGTGCTCTGGAGCCCGGCGGCACCCTGGTCACGGTCCACTGGAACCATCCGGTTCCTGATCACCGGGGTACCGGCACCACACTGGCCCGTACGGTCGGTTCCCTCTCCGGGCTGTCTCTGACGGCCGACCACCGTGAGGACGACTTCGTGCTTCAGGTGTACGAGCGCACCGGCCCCGGTGGTGCGGCCGTTCCTTCTCCCGCGGCCCGTGAAGGACTCGTGTGAGCGCGCGGGGCGGTGTTGCCGCCGTGGCCGTCGTCGTCCCGGCCCGTGACGAGGAGGATCTGCTGCCGGCCGCGCTGGCTTCGGTGCGTGCGGCGGCGGAGCATCCCGGTGTCGGGGCGGTGCCTGTGCTCATCGTGGTCGTGGCCGACTCCTGTACGGATGCCACCGCCGCGGTCGCCCGGGCCGCGGGCGCTCTCGTCGTTCCGGTGGGTTTCCGGAGCGTCGGCCGTGCCCGGGCCGCCGGTGTCCGCGCGGCGCTCGGCGTCTTCGGCGACGTCCGGGACCGTGTGTGGGTCGCTTCCACGGATGCCGACAGCGCTGTGCGGCCGGACTGGCTGGCCCACCAGCTGGCCCGTGCCGCCGAAGGGTGGGACGCGGTCGTGGGTACGGTGATCGCGGGGTGCTGGCCGCCGGGCGAGCCTGATCTGGCCGTCCGCTACCACCGCCTGTACGAGGCGACCCGTCCGTCGGCCGGCCGGCCCTGGCGTCACCCTCATGTGCATGGTGCGAACCTGGGTGTCGGCAGCCGTGCCTATGCGGTGGCGGGTGGTTTTCCGCCTGAACCGCTCGACGAGGACCGGGGGCTGGTCGAGGCGTTGGAACGTACGGGCGCACGCATTCTGCGTACCGCCGATTGTCCTGTGGCCACGTCGACCCGTGCGACGCCTCGTGCTCGCGGGGGTTTCGGTGATCACCTGGCAGGGCTGGGGCGGCGGGCTCCGCTCGCCGCGGCGGGCGGGGAGGCCGCGGGTTGAGCGCGTCCCCGCACCTGTCCCGGAGCGTTCTCGGGGCGTTCTCGGGGTCGGCCAGACGCGGGTGGCCGGCCAGGTGCCCGGTAGGGGCTTGCGGGGGTGCCGTGACGCCCGCCGGTGACTCCGGTGGGTGAGGTCCTGGGTGGTGCGCTGGTCAGGTGGTGTCCCGGAGCGGTGGTTCAGGTCTGGTCGGGGTCGTCGAGCTGCGAGAGCCCGTCGCGCCACCGCCGGGTGCGGTCGCGGGCGGTCTGCTCCCACCATGGGTCGCCTCGCTCCCCGAGCGCGACCTTGGCCTGCTGGACCCGTTCGCGTGCCCGTCGCAGGGCGGCCTCGTCCGCGGTGCGTTTGGCTTCCCGTACCGCCCGGCGCGCCGCCATCAGGTGGGAGCGCAGCGCTGCGGCCGCTTCCTCGGGGATGTCCGGGTCGGTCGCCCGCCGGCGCCGGCCGTCGACGATCACGTACCGTCCGTCTTCCGTCCGCTCCGGGCCGCTGTGCTCCGATGGCATGCCCTCATGATGCGCCGCACGGCCGCGCGGGGCCCGTTTCGGCAGGGCTGCCCGGCCGGGGTGGGGGCGCGTGGCTCGTTCTTTCAGCTTGTTGTTCAACCTCGGCGTGAGATGAGACGAACGAGCGTCTCGGTGGGCCGGCAGAGCCATGCGAACAGGGAACTTGAACCGTTCCGGGTTCGGTAGAGACTTGATTCCGTGAAGGGTTGAGTCCTGGCGCGCCCCTCCTCCTGTCCCGTTGGGCTGCGCAAAACGAGCGGTACGTATGGTCGCCGAGGTCCGTGGTGACGATCCGAACGAGTCGGCCGCGCTGCGGGCGGGCCGCCGCGTACGACGCGGGCCCGCCGGAGGGCAGGCGCGCAGCGCGTCGGGCCCCGCCCGCCCAGGGCACCGCTCCCACGGCGGCCCGAGCTCTTGGTCGACCTCGACCCGCCCCGCGTCTTCTACACCGACTGGGACAGCCCGGTCGGCGCCATGGTGGGCGGCCATATGCGTGGGCGGACCGCGGACCGGTCCGTGCCCGGTCGTGTTCCGGTGCGGCCGGACCGCGGACGGCCCGGCCGCGTTCTGCCCGTCAGCGGTGGTGCTTGCGCGGTCGCGGCGCCTCGATCTTCTCGAAGCGGGGGCCGTCCCCGTCCACGACGCGCTGCCAGGCGCGCCGGTAGAGGTCGGCGGCGGGTTCGGTGGGGACGACGACGCCGAGGGGCGTGTTCTCGCCGTCGAGGAGGGGGTGGAGCGGCAGCTTCCATCGTTCGAGGGGGATGTGCGGCTTGGGGAGGGAGACCCATTCCCCCGGCAGGAACAGGGTGCGGGCTGCGCGGGTGCGTTTGCCTTCCACCACGAGGCCGGTCGCCGCGAGCCGGTCGCGGGCGGTGCGGAGCCGGGCCGTACCGCCTCGCTGCCTCGGCCAGCCGGTCCAGAGGGCGGTGTTGCGGTCGGTCGGGTCGGGCATGGCGAGCACCATCAGGTAGAGAACGGCGGCGTCCTCGTGGATGCCGTACTTCTCGGCCGCCTCGGCGACGAGGGCGGGGGCGGAATGACCGGGGTGCTGCGGCCACCACCGGCCGTCCTCGTCGCGTGCGCCGGCCCCCGGCTCTCCGGGATCGGCGAGCAGCGCCGCGAACCGCTCGTCGCCGAGCAGGCGGAGCGCGGTCTCCTCCGCTCCCCGGGGGCCGCTGCCGAAGAGGGCCTTCAGGAGCGGTTCGCCCTCGTCCTCGCCGGACACCACCGAGCGGAAGGACGCGTGCGGGTTGCGGGCCTCCTTGCCTACGACGACCGGGCCGTAGCGCACGGCGTGCTCGCCGACGTCCACGGGCTCCCCGAGCAGCCGCTGCAGCTTCTCCGTATCGGCGTCGCGGACCTTCAGCGCGATCATCACCTCGGGGTCGGCCACGCGGTCGCGTACCGCTGCCAGGGCTCCGGCGAGAGCCGTACGCACCGGATCACCGACGGGGAGCCGGTGGGCCAGACAGGCCGTCAGGGCCACCGTCCCCTTCAGCACCCCGATGTCCACGGCGGGCGTCCCCTGCAAGGCGCCGATGCCGTAGTACTCCTCATCGATCACAGCGCTGTGGAACCGCGGGTCGGTGTCCGCGTGGAGGAACGCGGGCACCGCGTCGTAGGGCCGCCACCAGCTCTCGCCCAGGGTCTCGGCCGCCAACCGGAGCGGCTCCTCGGGGACGGGAGTGCGTCGGCCGACCATGCGGTTCCAGACCTCCGCAGCCGCGACCGCGTCGGGGCCGTCCGTCCACAGCCGGGTCGGGTCGGTGGGCAGGAGCGCGTCCAGGACGGCCCGCCGGACGTCGGGGGCGGCCAGGGACCGCAGCAGGTCCTTGGCCAGGCGTACGTCGGCAGGCTGCACGCCGATGGTCTTGAGCGTCTCGGCGGGCATGGCCCGGTCGTCGTCGATACGCGGCATCCCGGCGACCAGGAGCCGGGCCATGGTCGGGGTGGCCCCGGTGAGCCGCGCGAAGGTCTCGGCGGCCTCGGGGAACCAGGGGGCGGGGCCGCGTTCGGCGAGTTCGGCGAGGAGCACGGCGCTCCAGCCGGGAGCGCGCTTCGGATCCGGCACGAACGGGCCGTCGGCCACCGGCAGGTAAGGGGTGGGCGTCTCGAACCGGCCCGCCGGATCGTGGTGGAGAGCTCTCCGGGCCTGCGACCGGCCCGAGGGGAGAGCCCACTGCGGGGCGTGCTCCCACGCCCTGCAGAAGAGGAGGAAGGCGCCGTCGCCCACGACGCGGACGGTCGGCGGGAACTCGGCAGCGTACAGCTCGCGGGGGTCTGTGAGCAGGGCCGTGTCCGCTTCCAACAGGACGACGCGCCAGTGTGCGGGATTCAGTTCGGAGAGCCCTCGGGCGGTCGCTTCGGCGAAGTACGCGTGCTGCGCCGCGCGGTCGACGTCCGGAGTGGCCGGGGAAGCGGCCCGCAGGGCGAGCGGGGCCGCCATCGAGGGCAGGTCGCGCCAGTTCAGGACGTCGATCGGGTCCAGGGACGCCGGCCTGTCGTCCGGCTCGGTCCCGATGGGCGTCCGGATCAGGTCGCCGATCAACCCCAGGGCTTCGAAGAGGTCGTGTTCGTATGAGCTGAGGTGACGGCCGGCGACCAGGTCGAGGCCGCCCACCGCCCTGGCGAGGGTCTCGTCGTCGGGAGGCTCGGGCAGGTCGCCCCGGGGGGCCGCGCCCACCGACTCCGCCCGCGGGCCGTTCGGCTCCGGTGCGCCTGGTCCGGAAGTGGCCGTCCGCGGTCCGCCCGTCTCCGGCACACCCGCCCGCGCGGCGTTCTCCGTCGGGTCGCATTCCGGACCGCCGCCCCCCTCGCCACGACCCGCCTCCCGGACGTCTTCCTCCCGCGCGTTCTCCTTGGCGTCCCCGGCGGCGAGGACGGCGGCGTCCAAACGGGCGCGCGCCGCGTTCAGGACGCTCTGGTACTCGGCTGCGTGCCGCACCATTCCGGCGATGCCCGTGCGCAGCGCGTGGTGGCCCACCTCCGGCAGCAGCGTGCTGATCAGGTCGACCAGCCGGCTCGGGCCGCACGTGCCGGACGCCTCGTCCCCGGCATCCTCCTGCCGCTCGGCGACGGCGGCGGCCAGCAGTTCCGCCACGGTCTCCTCGCCGATCCGGCGGAGCGCCGCGGAGCCCTGAGGGTCGCGGGGCCGCAGCAGGTGCCAGAAGTGCAGGGGTGGCAGAAGCCGGGTTCCGGCGGCGAAGCCGACGGCACCGCCCTCTCCCCGCGGAACCACGGCCACCACGCGGCCGTCGCCCTCGCCGTCGAGCACCTTGATGGTGCCGTACTCACAGGTCACCGCCAGCAAGCGGCCGGTTCCGGGGAACTCCAGCACATGCCGGGGAGGTTCCGCCCCCTTGGGCAGGACGACGGCGCGTCCGGCGAGGTCCTCGGCCCGCATGGAGCCGTCCGGCAGTTCCAGCACGCGCCAGCCGATCAGGCCGCCCACCGGCGCGCACAGCGGCCCCGGTCCGGCGGAGAAGGCCGGCAGCAACCGGGCCGCCAGCAACCGGCTCCCCGGCGGGGCGGCGCGCAGGCCCTCGCCGAACCAGTCCGGCATACCGGTCTCGCCCACCGTGTCGGTGACCGGATCGTACGTGTACCACCGGGGCTCCCGGTGCGGGTGGTCCCCGTCCCGTGCCAGTACCCAGAACGACGTCCCGTCGCTGAGCAGCTCCCGCTCGTACGGGAAGGCGGAATCCCCCGGACGCACCACGCCACCCCCGGTGGCCCGTCCTCCGCCGGGCAGCGGCAGGGTGCACACCCCTATGCCCTCGTCGCTCCAACGGATCTCGCTCATGCGGGGGATCGGGTACCCGGAGGGGGCCGGCTCCGGGGCACTGCGCGGCCAGTGGACGTACGCGCCGGACCCGTCCACCGGCTGCCAGTACACGCCCAGTTCACCGTCGACGTAGTGGCACTCGATGTGGGCGAGGCGAGGCGTCCCGGCCGGGACCTCCAGCGTGTGGGTGAGTACGGCGCCTTCTCCGCCGATCACCCTGATCTGCCTGTTCGCCCGGAGGACGAGGTGGGGCCAGGCGTCGGCGACCGTGATCGCCTCCAGCGGGTCCGGCGTCTCCAGCGCCGCGACCGCCTCGTCCCAGGCGGGCCAGCCCAGTTCGTCGAGTATTCCGGACCGCAGGGCGCGGGTGAGGGCGGGGGCGAGACCGGGGGCCAGGGCGGCCCGTACCTCCGCCTCGGCGACGGCCAGGATCTCTCCCGACAGCTCCCGCAGTCTGTACAGAGGGGTGGAGTACCGCGAGGAGAAGGCGCTCAACTCGGCGGGAAGGTACGCGCGGGCCGTCTGTGCCACCCAGTCGGCGAGCATCGGCCGCCCGCCGGGGGATGCGGCCAGCAAGGCGTGTTCCCTGCCGCCCACATACCGGTCGCAGCCCCTTCGGAAGGCCGGGCGGAAGCGGACGTCGGCCCGCAGGGCGAGGAGATCGCTCCGGTCGTCCTCCTGTGCCCACGCGTCCAACTGGATCTGCGCACAACAGCATCCCGGGGCGGACAGCGCTATGCCCAGGGCCAGGAGCCGGTCGAGGAGGACGGCGTCCATGGGTGCGGGGAGCGAGGCGTCGGTGGCGGCCAGTTCGGTGCGCAGGACGTCGGCCATCCGGTCGAAGAGCGGGTACAGATCGCGGGGCGGCACGGCCTCCAGCAGCCTGCTCGCCCAGCCGGCGGTGCCGTCGGGAGGGCGTACGTCCGAGGGGAGCGCGGGGTCGAACAGCCCGGCGAGAGCGCCGGTTTCCTCCAGCAACTCCGCCCAGTACGTGAGCTCGTGAGGCTTCCAGCCCGCGGGCATCATGCCCAGCAGGACGCCGCGGAAGGCGGGCTCCCGCCGGGTGAGTTCCAGCAGCGCCTTCCTGTTCGCCTTCCACCAGCTCGTGGGGGCCTTGGCCGTGCCCGGCTGCACCAGCATCTGCCGCAGATGGTCGACCTCCACGTCGAACGCGCCCTTGCCCGCGGCCGCTTTCGCCAGCCTGCGCAGATCGCCCACGGCGGGGCCCGAGGGGGCCGATCCGTGTGCCGCGAGCCGTACGAAGAGCCCGCGCACGTGCCGCAGCGCCCTGCCGGGCGTCAGCCGGGAGCGGGACGACAGTCCCTTCGCGTAGCTGGAGAGCATGGCCGGCTGCACGGCGTCGGCCAGGGAGAACTCGAGGAAGACCGTGTCCATGCGCTCCTCGTCGAACGGCAGCCCGTGCGCGGTCTCCGCCTTGCGCGCGTGGGAGAACATCATGGAGGCGTACGACTTCTCGTCGGCGTCCAGGAACACCCGGCCCGCCTGCTCGTAGAAGGTGGGGAGCACGTGCGGTACGGCGCCCGCGAGTTCCCGGCCGATCTCCTCGAAGGACGCGCGCGCCCGCTTCGGTCGGGACTTCGCCGTCCGCGAGATCTTCTCCATGCGTTCGAGGAGGGACATGGCGAGGTGGCCGTCCTCGGGGTGGTGGACGAGAACCCATTCCGGGAAGCCCAGCGCCCGCGGCTGTCCCACCCCGACCTCCACCGGCTCGCCCTCGGCCTGCAGGCCGAGGAATCCCGTACCGGGGTCGTCTCCTGGTTCCACGGATACCAGGCGTACGACGACCTGGTCGTCGGCGAGCGCGGGATGCCGGTAGGTCTGGGCGACCACGGGGACGGCCCGGGCGCCGCCTGTGGCGGTGCCCGGCGGCAGGACCGCGCCGGCCCGCAGCAGTTCCTCCACGCCCCTCGTGCCGCCCTCCGTGGGGGTGTCCGTCTTCGTGCTGTCCATGGTGTCGGTGCCTTCTTTCGTGGCTGTGCTGGGGCGTGCGAGGACCTGTGTCCCCGGGGCCCGCCCCGTCGGTGCTGGTCTCGTCCTGTGCGGCGGGCAGGGGCATCCTCGGGGCGCCCGTTCGCTCGCCCCCGGCGTCGCGTGCCGTTCAGCCGGCGGGGTGGTCCGCGGTCACCGTGCGTCCGGCGTGCAGGGCGGCGGCCATGCGCATCCCCTCGGACCAGGCGATGGGGCCGACGTCGGTGAGTGGCAGCGGGGAGCCGTGGGGGTCGCTCCAGACCACTTCGCCGGCCGTCGCCCCGTCGGCGTTGTTGTAGGCGTTGCCGATGTGGACCGCCGCGGTGAGGGTCCGTCCCGCTTCCTGGACGCGGACGGTGGCGTGGTCGCCGCCGACCTTGTGGCCGAGGGCGGTGGCCCGACCTGCCAGGCGGTACCAGGACGCGTAGTACGCGCCGGCGAACGTCGCGGCCTCGTCCGCGAGGGCGTCGGCCGCCTCCGGCTTGCGCCAGGTGGGCCGGTGGAGCTGCTCGACCCGTTGGGAGACACCGAACTCGGCTGCGTGAGACCGCAGTTCCTCCAACTGCGGAAGGAGGACCGGGTGCGGCAGGGCCACCGTGGGGGACGAGATGCGAAGGGTGTCACCGCCGGTCGTCACCACGAGCGGCAGCCCGCCGGCGTCCCCGGTCCTTTCGACGCCCCGCAGGAATCCGGTCTCTTCGGGGTCCCCGCCGACCACGACGAGATCGCGCAGCGTGTTGCGCCATGCCTCGTCGGGCCATACCTGCGCCAGCAGGGCGGTGGGCACGGGCAGCGAGGACACCATCCAGGTCTCCACCTGCTTCACGCACCCGGCCGCGTGCCACTCCATCCACTCGGCGAACCGCTGGAGTCCGATCACCGCCGGATCGTCCCGTATCTCTTCGGGCAGGCTGCTCGGCCGCCGGTCCGCAGCGGACCTCGCCACCACCCGCCCCTCCCTGAGCGCGATCTCGTATGTGTCACCCGCGGCCAGCCAGCCCATGTGCGTCTCCGTCTTTCCCTGTACCCGAATTCGGCACAGCGCCCCCCGGGGGCACCGCTCGCCTGTGACGATGCCCGAAGACTAGTCACGGGCGCCGACATCACCGCTTCGTCGAAATCCGGCGGGGCGTCACATCGGTGCGTGCCGGGCGGTGCAGCAGCCGCACGCCCGGGCGGGGCCTCCGTCTCCGCGCGTCAGCGCGGGGAACCGTCCGGTCGGTCGGTGGCGAAGTGGCGGCGGGCCGTTTCGATGTGGGCGAGATACTGGTGGGTCCAGGCGCACATGCCGTCGATCGTCACGCGCAGGGCCTGTCCCGCCTCGGTGAGGGTGTACTCGACGCGCGGGGGTACGACGGGATGGACCGTGCGGACGACCAGTCCGTTGCGCTCCAGCATGCGCAGGTTCTGGGTGAGCATCTTGTGGCTGATGCCCTCGACCCCGTCCCGCAGGGTGCCGAAGCGGGCGGTGCGGTCACCGATGGTCTCGATGATCAGCAGGGCCCACTTGTTGGCGATGTCCGAGAAGACCTCCCGCGCCAGGGAGTCGGCGCGGCTCAGGTCCGCCTGGTCGGGCGAGCCCGGGTAGGCCTTGGTCACCATCAGGTTCCTCCGTAACGAAAAAGTGCGTTCTTCCAGCTCAACGCTAAGTCTCCTATGGTTACCGAGTATCCACAAGAGACCGGGAGCGACCCGGTCCGGTGGGCTCGGGCCCACGAGCCCCACGCACGTACGGAGATTCGACGATCATGACCATCACCCTGGTGAACCCTGACGGACTGCCGAAGATCGACGCCTACCACCAGGTGTCCATCGCCACCGGCTCGCGGCTGGTCTCCGTCGCCGGACAGGTCTCCTGGGACGCCGAGATGCGCACCGTCGGCGCGGGCGATCTCGCCGCCCAGGTCGAGCAGAGCTACCTCAACGTCGCCACCGCCCTGGCCGGCGCCGGAGCCTCCTTCGCCGACGTGGTGAAGCTGACCGTCTACGTCGTCGACTGGACGCCCGACAAGATGGCCGCCTTCGGCGAGGGCGTGACCCGGGCCGCCGCGAAGCTGGGCGGCGCCGTCCCCGCTCCCCCGGGCACCCTGATCGGCGTCGCGGCCCTCTCCTCCCCCGACCACCTCGTCGAGGTCGAAGCCACCGCCGTCCTCGGCTGAACGGCCGCCGACCCGGTCACGACGTCCGGGGAGACGGCGGAGGAGCGAGGGCCGACAGCCCATCGATGTCCTGCCCTGGCTCGTGCGGCGGCCCAGGAGCACACAGGGGCGAGGTCCTCGACGAGACGGGCCCCGGCGTGTCGGGGAGTCGACGGGGTGGGCAGGGCAGGGAACACCCCACCGCACGGACGGGGGCTGCGCTGTCCTCGTATGCTGCGGCGGTCGGGTGATCGTGTGGGAGGGATTTGTCGTGGTGCGGCCGTTGGAGCAGGGAGACCCGAGGGCCCTGGGTGACTACCAGGTGGTGGGGCGCCTGGGGGAAGGGGGGATGGGCCGGGTCTTCCTGGGGCGTTCTCCGGGCGGCCGCCCGGTGGCGATCAAGGTGGTGCACACCGCGCTGGTGCACGAGCCGGAGTTCCGGGACCGGTTCCGCCGCGAGGTGCAGGCGTCCCGCAGGGTCGGAGGAGCTTTCACCGCTCCGGTGATCGACGCCGACACGGAGGCGGAACAGCCCTGGATGGTCTCCAGTTACATCCCCGGCCCCTCACTCCACCAGGAGGTCGCCGAGAAGGGGCCCCTGCCGCCGGTGACACTGACCGCGCTGGCCGCGGGCCTCGCGGAAGCACTGGCCTCCATCCACCGGGTCGGCCTGGTGCACCGCGACCTCAAACCCTCCAACGTACTGCTCGCCGACGACGGACCCCGCGTCATCGACTTCGGTATCGCCCGGGCCTTCGACGCCACCGGTCTCACCAGGACCGGGGCCACCATCGGCTCGGCCGGTTTCATGTCCCCCGAGCAGGTCGGGGGCGGCGAGGTCACCGCGGCCACCGACGTCTTCTCCCTGGGCGCGGTGCTGGCCTTCGCCGCCACCGGCGTCGGCCCGTTCGGTGTGGGGCCGGCGCCGGTGATGCTCTACCGCGTGGTGTACGAGGAACCCGTCCTGGAGGCCGTCCCGGACCCCGCGCTGCGTTCCCTGGTGGCCGACTGCCTGGCCAAGGACCCGGCCCTCCGCCCTACCCCGCGCCAGTTCCTGCGCAGGGTGGCCCCGGCCGCCCCCCGGGCCGGTCGCACCACCGTGGGCGGGGCGGGCACCGGGGAGCAGGCCGGAGTGCCCACGCGGCGCGCCACCCTCGCGGAGATGTTCACCCAGTACGCCGGGGCGCCCCTCACACCGCCGGCGGCGTCCGGCGGGCAGCAGGCCGCGCCGGGGGACCCCCGCCGCTCCGTGGGCCTCAACACAGCGCCCCCGGCCGCCGAGAGGATCGCGGAAGCCGCGGGCTCGCCGACCCTCGCAGACCCGCCAGCCCCCGCCGGGGCCCACGAGGAGGTGGTGGCTCCCGCAGCTCCGCCGCCCGCGCCCGGCTTCGGGCCGGCGGTGGTGGTGCCGCGACCGCGTCCCGTCGGGGCCTGGCCGCTCGACGAACGCTCCGGAACGCGAGCGTCCGACGCCACCGGGCGCCGTCACGCCGTGGCCACGGCGGTCAGGTGGGGTGAGCGCCCCGGACAGGGGGCCGAGTTCAACGGGTTCACCAGCGAAGTGGTCACCGACGCCGCGGTGATCGACACCGTCCGCGGCAGCTTCACCGTCAGCGCATGGGTCCGGCTCGGTGTGATACCCCCGCACTTCGTCACCGCGGTCAGCCAGGACGGCGAGGAGACCAGCGGTTTCTACCTCCAGTACTCCTCCCACGAAGGCCGCTGGGCCTTCGCCCGCCCGGACCTGCGCGTCGCGTCCAGGACCCGGCCGGTCGCCGGGGAATGGACCCACCTGACCGGTGTCTGCGACAGCTTCGCCGGGGAACTGCGTCTCTTCGTGAACGGCGTCGAGGAGGGAGCGATCCACGACCGCAGGCCGACGCCGTCCGAAGGCCCCTTCGTCATCGGCCGTGCTCGCTACGGCCGGATACCGGTCGATCACTTCCCGGGCAGCATCAAGGACGTCATGGTCTTCGACCGCGCCCTCACCGAGAGGGAAGCCCGCAGCCTGTCCCGACCATGATCCAGCCGCGGCCCGGCGCATGCGCTCATGCCGCGCTGCCACGGAGCACGATCTTCAGTAACGGAGCAGTGATGGCGCGCCGGAATGAGCCCGCGCGAATTTCCTGGAGGAGAGGAAGACACCGTGGAGCGACGGCCCGGGGTCCGCTGGCATCACGCCGCAGCCGACCTCGCCGACTTCGCGATAGTGAGCTGGGCCGCAGACCCCGCCCGCGTCGCGGCCCTGCTTCCGGACGGCTTCGAGCCTGATGTGAGGGAGGGCGTCACCCTGGTGTCACTGGTGGCTTTCCGCGATCACCGGTTCCACTTCCGTTTCGCCCCGCCGGCCGCGCTCTCCGCGGGGCAGGTGAACTACCGCACCTATGTACGGCACGCCGGACAGAGCGGTGTCTGGTTCTTCGGGACTTCCCTGGGCAGCCGGCTCGTTCACCTGCCGGCCACACTGTGGAAAATGCCCTGGTACCACGAGCGCGTCGAGGTCCGGGCGACCTGGGAGGGCGACAAAGCCCGGACCTGGCGGCTGCGTACGCACGGCGACTGGGGGGCCGCAGGGATCACGCTGCGGGGCAGGGACCGCCCGCAACCGCCGCCGCCAGGGTTCGCCACGGCCGACGAGGTCAGCCGCATACTGACCGACCCCGCCCTCGGCTGGTACGCCCGCCGCGACGGCAGCGGCGTCGGACGCTATTCGGTGTGGCACGAACCCCTGATGCTGGAGGACGCCGAAGTGGAGTCCGCCCACAGCCAGGTCTTCACCGATCTCGGCCTCATCTCTCCCGGCCAGGCACCCTGCCACGCGGGGCTGCAACGGCACTCCGTGTTCGACATCCACACCCCGCCCAGACGGCAGCTCGCTTGGTGAACAGGCCCGTCGACTCTCCCGGGCAGTACCCCGCCCTGACGAGCACAGCGGTCGAACGGAGCGGGAAAACCCGGGCGGCGTACGACAGCCGACGGTCAGGAAGATGCCCGCACTTCCTTGGCCGCGTTGCGGTCGGTCATGTCGGCCGGGGTGACCATGACGAACAGAGGCAGGCCCTTGGTGTCCACGACCAGGTGCCGCTTGCGGCCGTTGACCTCCTTGCCGGCGACGTAGCCGCGGGAGTCCTTCCCCTCGGCGTCGGCGGCCTCGACCGACCGGGAGCCGATGACGGTGGCCACTGCTCCGGGTGCCCGGCCCGTCTCGAGGCGGATGCGCTTGCGGAGCTGGTCACGGATCTGTCCGATGACGCCGGCCGCGGCCCAGCGGGCCATGACCCCGTAACCCGTGCGCCAGGGTGGTCCACGATCTCGCGGCGCGGGTGCTTCTCCGGGCGCCCGCCTGCCTTGGTCTCGCAGGCCGTGGCACCGGCAGCAGCACTTCGATCAGCGCCCATTCGCCGTCCCAGGTGTCCGAGGGGTAGCAGCGTCGCCGCGACAACGGCTTCTCCTCCCTCAAGCAGCCTGAACTTGACTTCGCGTGTCACTGGCGTCAGGCGATCTCCGGACGTCGGCGTTGATCTTCCGGTGGGAACGTGAGTCGATCGGCGAACGGGCCATCACCGAGCTCCACATTGCCGTACGCCCCCGGCCTGCGCAGCACAAGGTTGAACTGATCGACGAGGTAGTTACGCATGTCGTCCGATGATGCGAGCAGCGTGCCCACGGCCATCCGGACAGTCTGGCCCTACAGCCCCGGCAGACGGGCCGGCAGGCGGCAGAGGTCAGGACTCGCCCGAAGCGCTGGTGCACATACCTCTGCACTCCGTGTGCAGCCGGAGGAGTACCGGAGAAGCTCGCGGGAGGTCTCCATCGCGCTCATGACGTACACCGGCGCGTCGCCGGGCAGGGCCAGGTCGGCGACCGGGGCGTGCATGTCCGCATGGCCGAGAGTGAAGTCGCGGGTGCGCGGGTCCCGTTCCGACAGGAGGAGCGGGACCGTCGGTGGTGGCGGGGTGTTCACCGGTGCAGTCTGTCGTCGGAAGGCTGTCGGTGCCATCGGATTCGCTCCGGGTGGTAGGGGTCTGCTGACGTAGGTCACCACCCACTTCTCCGGCCGTGAAGAACAAGCTGAGCGCCGTGTTTGTGCTGCGGCTCCCGCTTCGGTCGTTGCCTCGTCGTCCCCGCACCCGGCACCCGTACGACGGAGAACGTAGGTGGGAGCCGGTGCGGTTGCGGGTGGTCCGCGTGCTTGTCGGAGATCGGCAGCAGAGGCCGCCGGTAGGGTTCCGCGATATGACCGTCGCTCGTTCCGTCGCCTTGTTCGCCGTCGCCGCTCTCTTCGAGATCGGCGGTGCCTGGCTCGTCTGGCAGGGCATCCGCGAGCACAGGGGCTGGGTGTGGGTCGGTGCCGGCGTCATCGCCCTCGGTCTGTACGGGGTGGTCGCCACGCTTCAGTCCGACGACGACTTCGGCCGGATTCTCGCCGCCTACGGGGGTGTTTTCGTCGCCGGGTCGATCGCCTGGGGTGTGGTCGCCGACGGTTACCGTCCTGATCGGTGGGATGTCGTCGGGGCGCTCGTCTGCCTTGTGGGCATGGCTGTCATCATGTATGCGCCCCGTAGCCGCTGACCCGCGCCGTCTGTCCCGCAGCGCCTGGTCGCTGCGGGCTTCTCCGCGCCGTTTGTGGGATCCGGGGGGGCGGCTGGGTCTTCGGGGTGGAGTTCACGGCCGGACGGCAACAGCCGAGTGTCACGGGGCGTGGGTGCTCCGCGGGAGCTGGGCCGGGGCGTTGACGAAGCCGGCAGGGGTCATGCGGCGAAGCCGATGTTGGTGCAGTACTCGTATGCCCCGTACTGGGATCCCAGGTCGGGGAGGATGTCGTCGGTCCAGGCCGCGTCCAGTCCGTGGTGGTCTCCGGTCGCCCACGCGGCGATGATCCGGTCCCAGCGGCGCACGTTCATGTGCCGGAAGGGGACGTCGCGCTGGAGCGGGCGGGTGACGCCGGACTGGTTGAGGGGGTGGATCTCGACCCTGGTGCCGCCGTTGGCGTTGAGGCGCTTGAGCAGGTGCCGGGCCACGTTCTGCCGGCGCACCGCCCGGTAGGCGTCGTCGATCTTCTTCAGGTTCTTCTTCGAGGGGTGGCGCTTGCCTTCCAGCCATGCTTTCAGGGTGCGGTCGGTCACCGTCAGCCCGGCGTCCTTGGCGGCCTGACGGGCGTGGGCGGATCTCGTCAGGTATTTCAGGCGTGCCATCAGGCCGCGTTTCGCGGTGACGGGGGTGGTGATGCCGCCGGCGAGGTCGTCGAGTTTCCGTCCGACGAGTTCGCTTCCCTTGACGCCGCTGGCGCCGAACTTTCCGAAGTCGTTGTTCCTTTCCGGCATCTACCGCTCCTCCCCCGTCGTGTCGGTGCCCGCGGTGTAGAGGTCTTTGACCTTGACCTCGGTGACTCCGCGGCCTTCGGGAAAGACGCGGCGCCAGTCGCCGATGACGTGGAGTTCGTCGGTGCCCATCGCGCGGACGACGGTGAGTCCTTCGTCGTGGGCTTTGAGCGCCTTCGTCCAGAGGTTGGCGAAGGCCTGGGAGCGGATGATGTGCATCCAGTCCGGCCGGTACAGCTCCCGGTTGTAGTTCGACTCCCCCATGGTGGAGACGAACTTCGCGTACATGGCTTTCACGTACTCCAGGGTGACGGTGTCATTGGCGGCGATGGCGGTGTCGCGGGCGTCCTTGAGGGTGATGCGGAACTTCTCCAGCAGGTTCTCCGTCGCCCCCGACGTGTAGGACTCGTGGACTTCCGGTGCCTCGCACAGCCCGTACTTCGGGCCGGACAGGCGCAGCAGGAGGCGCAGGGTGGGTTCGGTGACCCACAGGGGTCCGGGTTCGTCGCGTTCGCCGATCGGGTTGGGCAGGACGGCGCCGTGCTCCCAGGGGGGTGGGGTGATCAGGTGGACTCCGGCGCGGCGGCGGTCGTGCGGTATGCCGGTGGTGTGCTCGAGCTGCCCGATCGGCAGGTGGGTCTTGAGGGCGGACAGGTAGGCGCCGTTGATGTCGAGTGCTGTCACCTCATGAACGCCGGGCGGCAGTTCGGCGCGGGTCCATTTGGGGCGGGCCTCCCAGATCCGGTCAGCGCCCCGGGAGGTCTGTTTCTTCAGGATGTCGGGGATCCAGGGGTGGGCGATCACGTCGTACCGGGCGCCCTTGCGGGTCTCGTCCAGCAGGCGCATCGTGTCCGGGATCGCCTTCTTCAGCAGCGCCGCGGTGGCGGCTTCCCTGTCGCCCTGGTGCGCGGCGAGCGCTTCCGCGACCGCCGCGTGGATCAGGTTTTCCGGGCCGGGGGGTTCCTGGAATGCGCGGCGGGCCGGGCCTTTGGCATGCTCCGGCGGCTTCGAGGCCGGGGCGTGCCGGTCGGCGGCCGGGGGCGGCTGTGTCTCGGCTGTGCTGTTCTGGCATTCGGCCGGGTTGAGGTGCTGGGCGAAGCCCTCCACTCGCTGTCCGGCGGGCTGTCCGCACAGTACGCAGGGTTGCGGGGTGGTGAGTGTCTCGACTTCGTCCCCGTGCTCGAATTCGCCCCACTGGCCGGGTTCGTCCCCCTGGCCGGGTTCGTCCTCGTGCTCGGGCTCGGTGGGGGCGGGTTCGGTGGGGGCGGGAGCGTCCGGGAGGGGTGGGGGCGTGGTGGGTTTCGCCGCGGGCCCGGTTCCGGGTGTGGTGTCGGTGGTGAGTTTGGCGCTCAGCCCGTCCAGGAGGTAGGCGTACTTGGCGCGTACCTCGCCGGCCGGGTCCCGGCCGGTTTCCCAGGCGCTGACCGTGGAGGGGCTCACGCCGAGGGCGCGGGCCACCTGTGCCTTGGAGAGGTGGGCCTGTTCGCGCAGGGTGCGGCGGGTGTCGGGGTCCGGGAGGTCGGTCCGAGGTCCGACGGAGTCGAGGAGCGAGTCGATCGCGTCGAAGTCACTCACCGGGGCGCTCCCTTCAGATGTAGGTGACGGGGTTGCGGGACAGGTGCGGGCTCCTGGTGGGGTGGCCGACCCGGTCGTCGCCGCGGAGCAGTTCTCCCTGGAGGGCGTAGCGGTCGCCGTGTTTGGAGATTCCGGTGATCGTGGCGACGGCGAGGACGGTGCCCTCGGTGTTGATGATCTGTACCTCGTCCTGGGCGAGAGCGCGGTCGGCGTTGAACTTCCAGATGCCGCGGCCGGCTTCCCAGACTTCGTCCTCGTTCATGCCGGGGCGCCATCCGATGGTCGTCCGTCCGAGCATGTCGCCGGGGCCCGCCTCGCGTTCGGGGCCGATCTGGATCTGCAGCATCTGTCCACCTCCCGGAACGTGAACTTTTTAACTTGTTGCAAAGTTATCACCCGTGGTGAGGTGCTGTGCGGCGTCCGCACCGGCACCTGGACGCGTCCGGTGTGCGTCCGGTGCGGTGCTCGGCCCCTGATGTTCGCGCCGGGTGCTGTCCCGTCGTGGCCCGCCGGTGGCGGCGGCAGGTCACCGCGGCTGCCACCGGCACCGGCACGACGACTTCTCACCGCCGCTCCCCCGCGGTCCGGCTGCCGCTTCTCCCGGACGGGGTTCGGGCTGCGGCGGGGCGGGGCGGCTGAAGCCTGGCTCGCGGCCCGAGCCTCTGTGTCCGCCCCTGCGGGGGGCGTTTCAGGTGCGGTGCGGGTCATTCGGGTGCTCCGTCGCCGAGCTGGTCGCGGATCAGGTTGATCAGCTCGTCGTCGTCCGCGGCCTGGATGCGGTCGGTCGCGGTGTTCTCCGCGGCGGCCGGCCGGTCGGCGGTCCATCGGTCGAGGAATGCCTGCAGGCGGACGGTGACCCGTGCCCTGGACAGTCCGTCCGGCGGCGAGTCGGCCATGGCCGCTTCCAGGGTGTCCAGTGCCCCGATGAGCGGCTCGATGTCGGTGGCCGGGCCGGCGCCGGGGAGTGTGGCGTGCAGGTGGTCGGCGAGGGCGGCGGGTGTCGGGTAGTCGAAGACGATCGTCGAGGGGAGGGGTGTGCCGCACTGGCGTGCCAGCAGGTCGCGGAATTCGACGGCGGTCAGCGAGTCGAAGCCGAGGTCCTGGAAGGGGCGGGTGCTGTCGATCTGCTCGTGGGCGGCGTAGCGGAGTACGACGGCCAGTGCGCTTCTGATCACCTCTGTCAGTTCGGTGAGGCGTTCGGCGGTGGTCAGGGTGGCGAGTCGGGCTCGCAGGCCGGTGTCGGTCTCCTTCTCGGTGGGTGGGTCGGCCGGTGCCGGGGTGGCGGCTTCGGGCAGTTCGCGCAGGAGGGGGCTGGGCCTGGTGGAGGTGAATGCCGGGGTGAACCGGGTCCAGTCGACGTCGGCGACGGTCAGGTTCGTTTCGCCGCTGTCGACCGCCTGGGCCAGTGCGGCGATCGCGAGGGCCGGGTCGAGGGGTGCCAGGCCGCGGCGGCGCAGGAATTCTTCCGCTTCCCCGGAGACTGCCATGCCGGCTTCGGCCCAGGGGCCCCAGGCGATCGAGGTGGCGGCCCGGTTGTGGTGGGCGCGGCGTCGGGCGAGGGCGTCGAGGTAGGCGTTGCCGGCTGCGTAGAGTGCTTGGCCGCCGCTGCCCCAGGTGGCGGCGATGGAGGAGAAGACGACGAAGAGTTCGAGGTCGGTGTCTTCGGTGAGTCGGTCGAGGTGGGTGGCGCCGAGCATTTTGCCGTCGGTGATCTTCGTGATGTCGGTGAGCGGGGTGGTTGCGACCGGGCCGGTTTGGGCGGTGCCGGCGGCGTGGACGATGCCGAGCAGGGGGCGGTCGGCGGGTATGGCGGCGAGCAGTTCGGTGACCGCGTTCGGGTCGGCGATGTCGCAGGGGGTGATGGTGGCCTGTGCGCCGAGGTTTCTCAGTTCGGTGAGCAGGTCGTCGGCTCCGGGTGCCTGTGTGCCGCGGCGGCTGGTGAGGAGCAGGTCCGACACTCCGCGTTCGGCGAGCCATCGTGCGACCGAGGCGCCCAGTGCGCCGGTGCCGCCGGTGATCAGGACCGTGCCGGGTCGGGAGGGTGTCCAGGCCGGTGCGGTGGGGTCGGACCGGTCGGCTCGGATGAGGCGGCGGGCGTGGAGCCGGCCGTCGCGGAGGGCGAGTTGGTCTTCGTCCGTGTCGCCGCGTAGTGCGGTGGCGAGGTGGGTGAGGTCGTGGTGGCCGTGGGTGGGGAGGTCGATGAGGCCGCCCCAGCGGTGGGGGTGTTCCAGTGCCACGGTTTGTCCGAAGCCCCAGAGTCGTGCGTGTTCGGCGCGGGTGATGGGGTCGGTCGTGTCGATGGCGACGGCGCCGCGGGTCAGGGTCCACAGGGGGGCGGTGAGTTCGGTGTCGCCGAGGGCTTGGACGAGGGTGAGGGCCACTGCGAGTTCGGCTCGGTGGCCTGCCGGGTGGACGATTCCGCGGAGGTCGTCCGTCGCGGTTGCGGCGAGTCGGGTGGCCAGTCGGTGCCGGTCGGGGTGGGTCGGGTCGATGGTCAGGGGGAGGACGTGGGCTCCGGCGGTGCGGAGTGCGTCTTCGATGTCGGTGTTGTCGTCGCCTGTCTCGGTGACGAGGAGCCAGGTGCCGTCGAGGGTGGTGGCGGGGGTGGCGACCGGGGTCCATGCGACCTGGTAGCGCCAGTTGTCGACCGTCGCGCGCTGTTGTGAGTGCCGTCGCCAGGACGAGAGTGCGGGCAGGACTTCGGCCAGGGCCTCGGGTGGTGCGGGGAGCCGGAGGGTGTCGGCGATCTCGGTTGCGTCCTGGCGTTCGACCGCCGCCCAGAACCGGGATTCGCCGGGGGGCAGGGCCGGTGCGGGGGCCGGGGCCGGGGTCGCCGGTTCGGGCCAGTAGCGGTCGCGCTGGAAGGCGTAGGTGGGCAGGGTGATCTGCCGGCCGGGTGCGGGTACGGCCGCGTTCCAGTCGACGTCGGCGCCGAGGGCCCATATCCGGCCGAGGGCGGCCCACGCTGTGCGTACCTCGTCGCGGTCGCGTCGCAGGACGGGGGCGAAGGCGCCGGTCGCGCCGGACCGGCGGGCCATCGCGCACAGCACGCCGTCGGGGCCGAGTTCCACGAAGCGGGTGACGCCGTGTTCGGTCAGCCGGTGTACGGCGTCGGCGAATCGGACGGTTTCGCGTACCTGTCGGATCCAGTAGTCGGGGGTGGTCGGGTCGGCTCCGGCCATGGCGGGGATGAGGGGGATGCGGGGTTCGGCGAAGGTCATCGAGCCGGCGGTCTTCGCGAATTCGGCGAGCATGGGTTCCATCAGGGCCGAGTGGAAGGCGTGGGAGACGGTGAGGCGGCTGGTCCTGCGGCCTTGGGCCGTCCACTTCCCGGCGAATTCCTCGACCGTGCGGGTGTCGCCGGAGACCACCACCGAGGTCGGGCCGTTGACGGCGGCGATGTCCAGGCGGCCTTGGACCGCTTCGAGGACGTCCTCCTCGGTGGCTTCCACGGCGAGCATGGCCCCGCCGGCGGGGAGGGCCTGCATCAGGCGGCCGCGTTCCGCGACGAGGGCGCAGGCGTCGGTCAGGGAGAGGATTCCCGCGCAGTGGGCGGCGGCGATCTCTCCGACCGAGTGTCCGAGCAGGACGTCCGGGGTCACTCCCCAGGATTCCAGCAGCCGGAACACGGCGACCTCGACGGCGAACAGTCCGGCCTGGGTCCACATGGTGTCGTCCAGGCCGTCGCCGTCGAAGACGACGTCGCGCACGGGGCGTTCGTGCTTCAGGTCGAGCTCGGCGCAGACCGCGTCGAAGGCGTCGGCGTACGCCGGGAACGTCTCGTACAGTCCCCGTCCCATGCCGGCGCGCTGGGTGCCCTGGCCGGTGAAGAGGAACGCGGTGCGGCCTTCGCCGGCGGTCTCCGAGATCAGGTCGGTGGCGGGTTCGCCGGCGGCGAGTGCGGTGAGGCCTGTGAGGAGGTCGTCGTGGCTGTCGCCCAGGATGACCGCGCGGTGCTGGAGGTCGGCGCGGGAGAGCAGGGATCTGGCGATGTCGGCCGGTGCCGGGGGTTCGGGGTGTGTGGAGAGGGTGTCGTGCAGTCGCCGGGCTTGTGCGGCGAGTGCGGTGGCGGTGCGGCCGGATATCAGCCAGGGCGGTGTGGTTCCGGCGGCCGGGTGGCCGGCCGGGGTTTCGTGCGGGTGGCCGGCCGGGGTTTCGTGGTGGGCCGGGGCCGGTTCGGCTTCCAGGATGATGTGGGCGTTGGTGCCGCTGATGCCGAAGGAGGAGACGCCGGCTCGGCGCGGGCGGCCCGTTTCGGGCCACGGTCGTGCCCGGGTGAGGAGTTCGACCGCGCCGGCGGTCCAGTCGGCCTGGGGGGTGGGTTCATCGGCGTGCAGGGTGGGCGGCAGTGTGCCGTTGCGCATGGCCAGGACCATCTTGATGACGCCGGCGACGCCGGCGGCGGCCTGGGTGTGGCCGATGTTGGATTTGATCGAGCCGAGCCAGAGCGGGCGGTCGGTGTCGCGGTCCTGGCCGTACGTCGCCAGGAGTGCCTGGGCCTCGATGGGGTCGCCCAGGCGGGTTCCGGTGCCGTGGGCCTCGACCGCGTCGACGTCGTCCGGGGCCAGGCCGGCCGTGGCGAGCGCCTGGCGGATGACCCGCTGCTGGGCGGGCCCGTTGGGGGCGGTCAGACCGTTGGACGCACCGTCCTGGTTGACCGCGCTCCCCCGCACCACCGCGAGGACTTCGTGGCCGTTGCGGCGGGCGTCGGAGAGCCGCTCCACCAGGAGGACGCCGGCGCCTTCGCCCCAGCCGGTGCCGTCGGCGTCGGCGGAGAAGGCTTTGCAGCGTCCGTCGTGGGCGAGGCCGCCCTGCCGGGCGAACTCGGTGAACGCGGCTTCGGTGGACATGATGGACACGCCGCCGGCGAGTGCGAGATCGCATTCGCCGCGCCGCAGGGCCTGGGCGGCGAGGTGGAGCGCCACCAGGGAGGACGAGCAGGCGGTGTCGATGGTGAGTGCGGGTCCTTCCAGGCCGAAGGCGTAGGAGACCCGGCCGGACAGTACCGCGGCCGCGTTGCCGGTGGCGGTGTGGGCGTCGAGGCCCGGGTCGCCGGCTCCGGCCAGCACCACGGGGTAGTCCTGTCCGTTGGTGCCGACGAACATGCCGATGGACCGGCCGCGTACGGCGTGGGGGTCGATTCCGGCGGATTCGAAGGTTTCCCACACGGTTTCGAGGAGGACTCGTTGCTGGGGGTCCATGGCCATGGCTTCGCGTGGGCTGATGCCGAAGAGTCCGGCGTCGAAGTCCGCGGCTCCGTCGACGAAGCCGCCGCGCCGGGCGAGGGTGTCGGGCAGTGCGGTGAGGTCCCAGCCCCGGTCGGTGGGGAAGGCGGTCATGGCGTCGACCTTGCCGATGAGCAGGTCCCACAGGTCGTCGGGGCTGGTGACGCCGCCGGGCAGCCGGCACGCCATGCCGACGAGTGCCAGGGGCTCGTCGGGGTCGGTGGCGGTCGGTGCGGGGGGGGTGGCGGCCGGGGTGTGGGGGTGTTCGTCGCCGAGGAGTTCTCCGCCGAGGAACTGTGCCAGTTCGGTGGGGGTGGGCCGGTCGAAGACCAGGGAGGCGGGCAGTCGCAGTCCGGTGCGGGTGGCGGCGAGGTTGCGGAATTCGACGGCTGCCAGGGAGTCGAAGCCGAGGTCCCGGAACGCCTGGCCGGCGCCGACCGCTTCGGCCGAGTCGTGTCCCAGGACGGTTGCCGCCCAGGTGCGGACCGCTGCGAGCAGCAGTGCGTGGCGGCGGGCTGCCGGGGCGGCGGTGAGTTCCGCGCGGAGCTGCTGGGCGGGTGTGGTGTCGGTGGCCGGGGTCCGGGCGGAGGCTGCTTCGGGCAGTTCGGTGAGCAGGGCGCCGGGGCGTGTGCCGGTCGGTCCGGCGGCGTACCGCGGCCAGTGGATGTCGGCGATCATCGGGTCCTGGTCGCCGGTGAGGGCTCCTGCCAGGGCGGTGAGGGCCAGTTCGGGGTCGAGGGGGGACAGGCCGCCGCGTCGTAGCCGGTCGGTGACCGTCGGGTCGTCGGCGGCCATGCCGTCCCGGGCCCAGGGGCCCCAGGCGATCGAGGTGCCGGGGAGTCCGCGGTGCCGGCGGGTGTGCATCCACGCGTCGACGAAGGCGTTGGCGGCGGCGTAGTTGCCCTGTCCCGCGCTGCCGAGTGTCGCGGCGAGCGAGGAGTAGGCGACGAAGAAGTCCAGTGGTGTTCCGTGGGTCGCTTCGTCCAGTGCGACCAGTCCGGATGTTTTCGCCGCCAGGACGGTGTCGAAGCGTTCGGGGGTGAGCGTGTCGAGTGTGCCGTCGTCCAGTACTCCGGCGGCGTGGACGACTCCGATCAGGGGGTGGTCGTCGGGGAGGCGCTCGAGTGCGCCGGTCAGGGTGGTGCGGTCGGTGATGTCGCCGGTTTCGACGGTGACCTTGGTGCCGCGGGCGGCGAGTTCGGCGACGAGTTCGGGGATGCCCGGTGCCCGGGTGCCGCGTCGGCCGATGAGGACGATGTGGGGTACGCCTCGGTCGGCGAGCCAGCGGGCGGTCGTCGTGCCGAGTGCTCCGGTGCCTCCGGTCACCAGTACGGTGCCGGGCCGGGACGGCGTCCACGGGGTGGTGCGGGTGGTTCCGGCGCGTACCAGGCGGCGGCCGTAGACGCCGGCTGCGCGGACCGCGATCTGGTCCTCGCCGGTGTGGCCGCCGAGGACGGCGGCGAGGCGTGCTCCTGCCCTGGTGTCCAGTACGGGCGGGAGGTCGATCAGGCCGCCCCAGCGGTCGGGGTGTTCCAGTGCGGCGACGCGGCCGAGTCCCCAGATCTGGGCGGGTTGCGCGGCGGGGGCGGTGTCCGACGGTCCGACGGAGACGGCGCCGGTGGTGAGCGCCCAGAGGGGGGCGTCGATCTCGGCGTCGCCGAGGGCTTGGAGCAGGCGCAGGGTGAGCCGGAGGGAGGCGGGTGTCGTGGAGTGGGTGGTGGGGTCGTCGGCCCAGGCGGCGAGGGAGATCACTCCGCTGAGCGGGCCGGTTCCGGCGAGTTGTGCGGCGAGGGCTGCTCGGTCCGTGCCGGTGGGGGTGAGGTGGACGGTTTCGGCGCCCGCGTCGGCGAGTGCGGAGGACAGCTGCCGGGTGGGGGCGGGGGTCGGCTGTTGTTCGGGGGTGATCACCAGCCAGCGGCCGGTCAGTACGGGGGTTGTGGGCAGGTCGGGGACCGGGCGCCAGGTGGTGAGGTAGCGCCAGGAGTCGATCGCGGACTCCTTCTGCTGCTGTCGCCGCCAGGTGGAGAGGACCGGGAGTGCCGCGCCGAGCAGGTCCGGGGTGCTGGGGTTGTCCAGGAGGTCGGCGAGGGCGTCGATGTCCTGGTGTTCGACGGCGTCCCAGAAGCGGGAGTCCGTGGTGCGGGGGGCCGGCCGCGCGGCCTCGGCGGTGGTGGTGCGGGGCCAGTACCGGTCGCGTTGGAAGGGGTAGGTGGGCAGGGTGGTGCGGCGGCCGCCGGGGGTGAGTGCGGACCAGTCGGCGTTCGCGCCGTCGGTCCACAGCCGGGCGAGGGCGTGCAGCGCGGTGGTGGTGTCGTCGCGGTCGGCCCGGAGGACGGGGGCGGCGGTGGCGTCGAGGTCGGCCTGTCGGGCCATTCCGCACAGCACTGCGTCGGGGCCCAGTTCCACCAGGCGGGTGATGCCTTCCTGTCGCAGCGTGTCGACCCCGTCGGCGAAGCGGACGGTTTCGCGGACGTGTCGTACCCAGTAGTCCGGGTTGGAGAGGAGTCCGGGCGCGGCGAGCCGGCCGGTCAGGTTGGACACGAGGGGGATGCGGGGCTCGGCGAAGCCGGTCTGCTTCAGCACCGTGGCGAATTCGGCGAGCATGGGTTCCATCAGGGCCGAGTGGAAGGCGTGGGAGACCGTGAGGCGGTGGGTGCGGCGCCCCTGCGCCGACCAGGTCGCGGCGAACCCGTCGACCGTGGCGGTGTCGCCGGAGACCACCACCGAGGTCGGCCCGTTGACCGCCGCGATGTCCAGACGGCCCTGTACGTCGGCGGCCACCTCTTCCTCGGTGGCCTCCACCGCGAGCATCGCCCCACCCGCAGGCAGAGCCTGCATCAGACGACCGCGGGCCGCGACGAGCCGGCACGCGTCCACGAGCGAGAACACCCCCGCACAATGAGCCGCCGCGATCTCCCCCACCGAATGCCCCAGCAGGACATCGGGAACCACACCCCACGACTCCAACAACCGGAACACGGCGACCTCCACCGCGAACAACCCGGCCTGGGCCCACACCGTGTCGTCCAGACCACCACCACCGAAGACGACCTCACGCACCGGACGCTCCAGATACGCATCCAACTCCGCACAGACCGCATCGAACGCACCCGCATACACCGGGAACGCCTCGTACAACCCCCGGCCCATACCCGCACGCTGAGCACCCTGACCGGTGAACAGGAACGCGGTCCGGCCCCGGCTGGTCTCCGCCGCGTGGGTGTGCGGGGCGGTCGAGCCGTCGGCCAGTGCGGCGAGGCCGGTGAGGAGTTCGTCCCGCTCGGTGCCGAGGACCACCGCGCGGTGGTCCAGGGCGGCGCGGGTGGTGGCCAGCGACCAGGCGACGTCGTACGGGTCGGCGGGGTGCCGGGTCAGCAGTCCGCGCAGTCGGGCGGCCTGGGCGCGCAGTCCTTCGGCGGTCTTCGCGGACAGTGTCCAGCCCAGGGGGCGCGGGGTGCGGGCGGGTGCGGGTGCCCGGTCGTCGGGGGCCGGGGCGTTCTCCAGCACGATGTGCGCGTTGGTGCCGCTGATGCCGAACGAGGACACGCCGGCCCGGCGGGGCCGGTCGGAGTGCGGCCAGGGGCGGGCTTCGGTGAGGAGTTTCACCGCGCCGGCGGTCCAGTCGACGTGCGGGGTCGGTTCGTCCACGTGGAGGGTCGCGGGGAGGGTGCCGTGGCGCATGGCCATGACCATCTTGATGACGCCGGCGACGCCGGAGGCGGCCTGGGTGTGGCCGATGTTGGATTTGATCGAGCCGAGCCAGAGGGGGTGGTTCTCGTCCCGGTCCTGCCCGTAGGTCGCCAGGAGTGCCTGGGCCTCGATGGGGTCGCCCAGGCGGGTTCCGGTGCCGTGGGCCTCGACCGCGTCGACGTCGTCCGGGGCCAGGCCGGCCGTGGCGAGCGCCTGGCGGATGACCCGCTGCTGGGCGGGCCCGTTGGGGGCGGTCAGCCCGTTGGACGCACCGTCCTGGTTGACCGCGCTCCCCCGCACCACCGCGAGGACTTCGTGGCCGTTGCGGCGGGCGTCGGAGAGCCGCTCCAGGACCAGGACGCCGGCGCCTTCGCCCCAGCCGGTGCCGTCGGCGCTGCCGGCGAAGGATTTGCAGCGTCCGTCGGAGGCCAGGCCGTCCTGGCGGGCGAACTCGGCGAACGCGGCGGGTGACACCATGACCGTCACCCCGCCGGCGAGGGCCATCTCGCATTCGCCGTTGCGCAGCGCCTGGGCCGCCCAGTGCAGGGCCACCAGGGACGAGGAGCAGGCGGTGTCGACGGTGACGGCCGGGCCCTCCAGGCCGAAGGTGTAGGCGACGCGGCCGGAGATCACGCTGTTGGCGGTGCCGGCCAGGCGGTATCCGTCGGCGCCTTCGAGGTCGTCGCCCGGGCCTCCGTAGCCGGAGGCGGAGGCGCCGGCGAAGACGCCGACGGGGCGGCCGCGCAGGGAGCGCGGGTCGAGTCCGGCCGATTCGAACGCTTCCCAGGAGACTTCGAGGAGGAGCCGCTGCTGGGGGTCCATGGCGAGGGCTTCGCGTGGGCTGATGCCGAACAGGGCGGCGTCGAACTGGGTGGCGTCGTCGACGAATCCGCCGCGGGCGGCGGTGCCGGTCACGATGTCGCTGGGCCATGCGCGGTCGGCGGGGAACTCGGCGATGCCGTCGATGCCGTGGGCGACGAGGTCCCAGAGTTGCTCGGGGTCGCGTACTCCGCCGGGGTAGCGGGCGCTCATGCCGACGATCGCTATGGCGTCGTCCTCGACGCGGGCAGTGGGGGTGGGGGTGGGGCCGGTGGCCGGGGCGGGGTGTTCGAGCAGTTCGGCGGTGAGGTGGTCGGCCAGTGCGGTGGGGTTGGGGTGGTCGAAGACCAGGGTGGCCGGCAGGGCCAGTCCGGTGTCGGCGCCCAGGAGGTTGCGCAGTTCGACGGCGGTGAGCGAGTCGAAGCCGAGGTCGCGGAAGGAGCGTTCGGGTTCGATCGCTTGAGGGGAGGGGTGGCCGAGGGAGACGGCGGTGCGGGCCCGGATCAGGTCGAGGAGCATGCCGTGGCGGCGGGCGGCGGGTGCTGCGGCCAGTTCGTCGCGGAAGGTGGAGCTCCGGTCGGTGGTGGGGGCCGGGGCGAGGGCTGTGGTGGCTTCGGGCAGGTCGGTGAGCAGTGCGCTGGTGCGGCCGGAGGTGAAGGCGGGGGCGAAGCGTTCCCAGTCGACGTCGGCGACGGTCACACAGCTCTCGTCGAGTTCCACCGCGCGTTGGAGGGCGCGGACGGCGAGGTCCGGTGCCATGGCGTTGAGGCCGTGGCGGTGGAGGTATGCCTCGGCTCCGTCCTGTCCGGCCATGCCGTCGCCTTCCCACGGGCCCCAGGCCACCGAGGTGCCGGTGTGTCCGTGTGCGCGGCGCTGTTCGACGAGGGCGTCGAGGTGGGCGTTGGCGGCGGCGTAGACGCCTTGTCCGCCGCTGCCCCAGGTGGCGGCGATGGAGGAGAAGACGACGAACAGGTCGAGGTCGGTGGTCCGGGTCAGTTCGTCGAGGTGGGTGGCGCCGGTCGCCTTGGCGGCCAGGACGCGGGTGATCTCGGTTTCGTCGGTGTCGGCGAGCGGTACGGCCTGGGGGGCGCCGGCCGCGTGCACGATGCCGGTCAGGGGGTGTTCTGCGGGGATGGTGTCCAGGGCGGCGGCCAGCGCTGTGCGGTCGGTGACGTCGCAGGCGGCGATGGTGACCCGGGTGCCGTGGGCGGCGAGTTCGTCGGCCAGGGCGGTGGCGTTGGGGGTGTCGGGGCCCCGGCGTCCGAGGAGCAGCAGGTGGGGTGCGCCTCGTTCGGACAGCCAGCGGGCCACGTGGGTGCCGAGGGCTCCGGTGCCGCCGGTGATGACGATGGTTCCGGTGGGTGTGTAGGGGGTGGTGGCGGGTTCGTGGGTGGTGGCGCGGGTCAGGCGGCGGCCGTAGGCGCCGGAGGTGCGTACGGCGATCTGGTCCTCGTCGGTGCCGCCGGCCAGTACGGACAGCAGGGTGCGGGTGGCGCGGTCGTCGAGTTCGGCCGGGAGGTCGATCAGGCCGCCCCAGCGGTGGGGCTGTTCGAGTGCGGCGACGCGGCCGAGTCCCCAGGCTTGTGCGTGGGGGACGTGGCGCAGGGGGTCGGAGCGGCCGATCGACACCGCCCCGCTGGTGAGCATCCACAGGGGTGCGTCCAGGCCGGTGTCGTCGAGGTGTTTCAGCAGTGCCAGCGAGGCGGTGACCGTGTCGGTGGTGGGGGCCAGGGCGATGACGGCGGTGACGTCGGCGGAGGCGCCCGGTTCCTGGCGGCCGGTTTCGGGGTCCAGCAGGGTGGCTTGTGCGCCGGCGGTGCGGAGTGCGTCGGCGATGCGGGCGGCCTGTTCGGCGTCGGCCGGGTCGGCTGCGACGAGCCAGGTGCCGGTGAGTGCGGGGGTGGTGGTGAGGTGGTTGAGGGGGGTCCAGGTGACGCGGTAGCGCCAGGATCCGATCACTGATTCCTGGTGGCGGGAGCGCCGCCACCGGGAGAGGGCGGGGATGACGGCGTTCAGGTGGGGGGAGGCGTCGGGCAGGTCGATGGTGTCGGCGAGTTCGGTGAGGTCGGTGCGGTCGACCGCGGCCCAGAAGCGTGCTTCGTCGGCGTCGGCGGGGGTGGCCGGGTGGGTCGTCGGGGTGTGCGGCTGGGGCCAGTAGCGTTCCCGTTGGAAGGCGTAGGCCGGGAGGGGGGTGGGGCGGCCGGTGGGCAGGACGGTCTGCCAGTCGATGGTGGTGCCGGTGGCCCAGAGGCGGCCGAGGGCGGTCAGGGCGGTTTCGTGTTCGTCCCGGTCGCGGCGGAGTACGGGTGCGAACACGGCGTCGGGGATGCTCTGTTGTGCCATGGCGCAGAGCACTGCGTCGGGGCCGACCTCGACGAAGCGGGTGACGCCGCGGTCGGCAGCTTCGTGTATGCCGTCGGCGAATCGGACGGTTTCGCGTACTTGGCGCACCCAGTATTCGGGGGTGGGGAGCGTGGCGTCCGTCATGGCGGGGATGACGGGGATGCGGGGTTCGGCGTAGCTGACGGTTTTCACGGTGGTGGCGAATTCGGCGAGCATGGGTTCCATCAGGGCCGAGTGGAAGGCGTGGGAGACCGTGAGGCGGTGGGTGCGGCGCCCCTGCGCCGACCAGGTCGCGGCGAACCCGTCGACCGTGGCGGTGTCGCCGGAGACCACCACCGAGGTCGGCCCGTTGACCGCCGCGATGTCCAGACGGCCCTGTACGTCGGCGGCCACCTCTTCCTCGGTGGCCTCCACCGCGAGCATCGCCCCACCCGCAGGCAGAGCCTGCATCAGACGACCGCGGGCCGCGACGAGCCGGCACGCGTCCACGAGCGAGAACACCCCCGCACAATGAGCCGCCGCGATCTCCCCCACCGAATGCCCCAGCAGGACATCGGGAACCACACCCCACGACTCCAACAACCGGAACACGGCGACCTCCACCGCGAACAACCCGGCCTGGGCCCACACCGTGTCGTCCAGACCACCACCACCGAAGACGACCTCACGCACCGGACGCTCCAGATACGCATCCAACTCCGCACAGACCGCATCGAACGCACCCGCATACACCGGGAACGCCTCGTACAACCCCCGGCCCATACCCGCACGCTGAGCACCCTGACCGGTGAACAGGAACGCGGTCCGGCCTTCGCGGACGGTGCCCGTGACGACGTCGGCGGCGGGGTCGCCGCAGGCCAGCGCGGTCAGTCCCGCGAGGAGTCGGCCGTGGCCGTCGCCGATGACCACCGCGCGGTGGTCCAGGGCGGTCCTGGTGGTGGCGAGCGACCAGGCGACGTCGTGTGCGGGGGTGTCGGTTGCGGTGAGGGCGGTTGCCAGGCGTTCTGCCTGGGCGCGCAGTCCTTCGGGGGTGTGTGCGGAGATCGGCCAGCCGAGGGGGCCGGGCGGGGGTGCGGGGGTGGGGTGGGAGGGTGCGGGTGCTGCGGCTTCCAGGATGACGTGGGCGTTGGTGCCGCTGATGCCGAACGAGGAAACGCCGGCCCGGCGGGGCCGGTCGGAGTGCGGCCAGGGGCGGGCTTCGGTGAGGAGTTCGACCGCGCCGGCGGTCCAGTCGACGTGGGTGGTGGGTTCGTCGGCGTGCAGGAGCGTCGGCGGGAGTTCTTCGTTCCGCATCGCCAGCACCATCTTGATGACGCCCGCGACGCCGGCGGCGGCCTGGGTGTGGCCGATGTTGGATTTCACCGAGCCCAGCCGGAGCGGGCGGTCCGGGTCGCGGTCCTGGCCGTACGTCGCCAGGATTGCCTGGGCCTCGATCGGGTCGCCGAGCTTGGTGCCCGTCCCGTGGGCCTCGACCGCGTCGACCTCCGGTGCGGTGAGCCGCGCGTTGGCCAGGGCCTGGCGGATGACGCGTTCCTGGGAGGGGCCGTTGGGGGCGGTCAGTCCGTTGGACGCGCCGTCCTGGTTGACCGCGCTCCCCCGCACCACCGCCAGGACCTCGTGGCCGAGGCGTTCGGCGTCGGACAACCGCTCCACGAGGAGCAGGCCGACGCCCTCGGACATACCGGTGCCGTCGGCGCGGGAGGAGAACGCCTTGCAGCGTCCGTCGGAGGCCAGGCCGCGCTGGCGGTCGAACTCGGTGATCACGCCGGGGGTCGCGAGGACGGTCACGCCGCCGGCGAGGGCCATCTCGCACTCGCCGTTGCGCAGGGCCTGGACGGCCAGGTGGAGTGCCACGAGGGAGGAGGAGCAGGCGGTGTCGACGGTGACGGCCGGGCCCTCCAGGCCGAAGGTGTAGGCGAGGCGGCCGGAGGCCACGCTGGTGGTGGTGCCGGTCATCAGGTGGCCGAGTGCGTTGTCCGGGAGTTGCATGCCGACGCCGTACTGGGCGTGGGCGGCACCGATGAACACTCCGGTGGGGGTGCCGTGGGCGTCGGAGGTGGCGATTCCGGCGGACTCGAACGCTTCCCAGGCGGTTTCGAGGAGCAGTCGCTGCTGCGGGTCCATGGCGAGGGCCTCGCGCGGGGAGATTCCGAAGAGTGCGGCGTCGAACTCCGTCGCTCCGTCGAGGAATCCGCCGCGTGCCGCTTCGGCGGCGACGATGTCCAGCGGCCAGCCCCGGTCGGTGGGGAAGGGGGTGGTCGCGTCGACGCCTTCGCGGACGAGGGGCCACAGGTCTGCCGGGGAGGTGACTCCGCCGGGCAGCCGGCAGGCCATGCCGACGATCGCGATGGGTTCGCCGGGGGCGGCGGCGGCCGTGGGGCGGGGGGCCGGTGCGGGGGCGGGTTCGCCGCCCAGGAGGGTGCTGAGGTGGTCGGCCAGGGCGGTGGGGGTCGGGTGGTCGAAGACGAGGGTGGCGGGGAGCCGGAGGCCGGTGGCGGAGTTGAGCCGGTTGCGGAGTTCGACGGCGGTGAGCGAGTCGAAGCCGAGGTCGCGGAAGGCGTGGCGGGCGCCGACGGCGTCGGCCCGGGCGTGGCCCAGTACGGTCGCGGCGTTGCCTCGGACGAGGTCGAGTACGAGGTCGCGCCGGTCGGGGGCGGACAGTCCGTGCAGCCGGGTGGCGAGCGCGGTGTGGTTCTCCTCGGTCCGGCCGGCTGCGCGCCGGCCGGTGGGACGGATCAGGCCGCGCAGCAGTGCGGGGACCTCGCTGCTGCGGGTGAGGTCGAGGGGGATGGGCAGCAGGTGCGGGGTGGGTGAGGCGGTCGCGGCGTCGAACAGTGCCAGGCCCTGTTCGGTGCCCAGGGTGGCGACCTTGCGGTTCGGGGTGGGGGTGGTGGCGTCGAGCAGGTGGCCGGTCATGGTGCTGGCCTGCTGCCAGAGGCCCCAGCCGAGGGACTGGGCGGGCAGCCCGTGGGCGCGGCGGTAGGAGGCGAGGCCGTCGAGGAAGCTGTTGGCGGCCGCGTAGTTGGCCTGGCCGCCGGTGCCGAGGGTGGCGGAGGCGGAGGAGTAGAGGACGAACAGGGCCAGGTCGTGGTCGGCGGTCAGTTCGTGGAGGTTGAGGGCGGCGTCGACCTTGGGGCGGAGCACCGCCTCGACCCGTTGGGGGGTCATCGCTGCGAGGACGCCGTCGTCGAGGACGCCGGCGGCGTGTATCACGCCGGTCAGCGGGTGCTGGTCCGGTAGCGCGGCGAGTACGGCGGCGAGTGCGGTGCGGTCGGCGGCGTCGCAGGCCGTGACGGTCGCGCGGGCGCCCAGGGCGTGGAGTTCGGCGAGGAGTTCGCTCGCGCCGGTGCTGTCGGGGCCCTGGCGGCTGAGGAGGGTGAGGTTGCGTACGCCGTGTTCGGTGACCAGGTGCTTGGCGAGGAGGCCGCCGAGGGTGCCGGTGCCGCCGGTGATGAGGACCGTGCCGTCGGGGTCGAGCGGTGTCGGCACGGTGAGTACGTTCTTGCCCACGTGCCGCGCCTGGCTGATGTGCCGGAAGGCGGGTACGGCGTCCCGTACGTCCCAGGCGGTGACCGGCAGGGGGTGCAGTGCGCCGGTGTTGAAGAGGTCGAGGATGTGGCTGAGGATCTCCCGGACCCGGTCGGGGCCGGCCTCGGCGGGGTTGAAGGCCTGGTAGCGGACGCCGGGGTGGTCGGCCGCGACCTGTGCGGGGTCGCGGAGGTCGGTGCGGCTCAGGTCGGCGAACCGGCCGCCGTCGCCGAGGAGGCGCAGGGAGGCGTCGACGAATTCGCCCGCCAGGGAGTTCAGCACCACGTCCACGCCGTGGCCGCCGGTGGCGGCCCGGAAGTGTTCTTCGAACGCCAGGGTCCGGGAGGAGGCGATGTGGGTGTCGTCGAGTCCGGCGGTGCGCAGGGTGTCCCACTTGGTGGGTTTGGCGGTGCCGAAGACCTCCAGGCCGAGGTGGTGGGCGAGTTGGACGGCTGCCATGCCCACGCCGCCCGCGGCGGAGTGCACCAGTACCGATTCGCCCGGCCGGGCGTCGGCCACGTCCACCAGCCCGTAGTAGGCGGTGGCGAACGCGACCGGTACGGCGGCCGCGCGGGCGAAGGACCAGCCCTCGGGGATGGGGGCCAGCAGGCGGTGGTCGGTGACGGCGGCGGAGGCCATGCCGCCGGTGAAGAAGCCGAAGACCCGGTCTCCGACGGTGAGTCGGGGGACGCCGGGGCCGATCTCGGTCACGATGCCGGCGGCTTCGGCGCCCATCCGGGCCTGGTCCGGGTACATCCCGAGTGCGAGGAGTACGTCGCGGAAGTTGACGCCGGCGGCGCGTACGGCCACCCGTACCTGGCCGGCGGTGAGGGGGGCGTCGGCGTCGGGTGCGGGGATCGGCGCCAGGTTGTCGAGGGTTCCCTCGTCGGTGACGTCCAGTCGCCAGGCGTCGGGGCCGGCGGGGAGGGTGAGGTTGTCGTCGGTGTGGGGGCGGGCGAGGCGGGGTGCCCGTGCTTCGCCGTCGCGTACGGCGAGTTGGGGTTCGCCGTCGGTGAGGGCCCAGATCGGCCAGATGTCGTCGTCGGTTCCGGCGGGGTCGCGGTCCAGCAGGACGATGCGGCCGGGGTGTTCGGACTGTGCGGAGCGCAGCAGGCCCCAGGCCGCCGCTCCGGCGAGGTCGGTCACGGTCTGGCCGGGCAGGGCGGGGACGGCTCCGCGGGTGACGACCACGAGGCGGGTGTCGGGGTAGCGGTCGTCGGTGAGCCAGTTCTGGACGGTGTGGAGCACGTCGCGGGTGGTGCGGTGGACGGTGTCCGCCGACAGGTGTGTGCCGGGGGCGGGGAGGGTGAGGACGGCGACGGGGGGCGGTGCGGTGCCGGGGTCCGGGATCGGTCCGGCGGGGTCGAGGCGCAGCCACGGGGTGGTGTCGGGCGGGGTGGTGCCGGGGTCGGGCAGCCTGGTCCAGTCGAGGGTGAACAGGGCGTCGCGCAGGTGCTGTTCGCTGTTCTGCCGCAGGTTTTCGGGGGTGATCTCGCGCAGGACGAGGGTGTCGACGGTGATGACGGGGGCGCCGGTGGGGTCGGTGGCCCGGACGTTCAGGCCGTCGGAGGTGGTGGTGAGGGTGACGCGCAGGGTGGTCGCTCGGGTGGCGTGGAGTGTGACGCCGTTCCATGCGAAGGGGAGCCGGGTGCCGGTTCCGCTGCCGGTGCCGGTGGTGACCGCGACGGCGTGCAGGGCCGCGTCCAGCAGTGCGGGGTGGATGCCGAATCCTGCGGCGTCGACCGTGTCGGGGAGTTCCACCTCGGCGTGGAGGATGTCGCCGTCGCGCCATACGGCCCGCAGGCCCTGGAACGCGGGGCCGTAGCCGTAGCCGGCGTCCGCCAGTTCGTCGTAGAAGCCGGCCGTGTCCACCGGGCGTGAGCCGGGGGGCGGCCAGGTCGTCGCTTCCGCTGGGGTGTTCGCGGGGGTCTCGCCGAGCAGGCCGGTGGCGTGGCATTGCCATGGGGCGTCGTCGGAGGGCCGGGAGAACACTTCGACGGGGCGGGCGCCGGTTTCGTCGGGGGTGCCGACGGTGACCTGGAGGGCGGCACCTGCCCGGGTGGGGAGTACGAGCGGTTTCTGCAGGATCAGTTCGCGCAGGAATCCGCTGCCGACCTGGTCGCCGGCGCGGAGGGCCAGCTCCGCGAAGGCGGTGCCGGGCACGAGGATCTGTCCCCGTACGGTGTGGTCCTGGAGCCAGGGGTGCGAGGACTGCGACAGTCGTCCCGTCAGTACGGCGCCGCCGTTCGGCAGGGCGACGGACGCGCCCAGCAGGTGGTGGTCCAGGCTTTCCTGTCCCACGGCCGACACGTCGCCGGAGGCCACCGGGCGGGGCCAGTAGCGTTCGTGTTGGAAGGCGTAGGGCGGGAGTTCGACACGGTGTCCGG
This sequence comes from Streptomyces sp. V2I9, assembly GCF_030817475.1. NCBI lineage: Bacteria > Bacillati > Actinomycetota > Actinomycetes > Kitasatosporales > Streptomycetaceae > Streptomyces > Streptomyces sp. V2I9. The sequence goes on from NZ_JAUSZJ010000003.1 coordinate 50,234, forward strand.
CCGGGAGGACCGAGGCCCAGTCCACGTCCGCACCCGCGACCCAGGCCTCGGACAGCGCGGTCAGGAAACGCTCCCCACCACCCTCACCACGACGCAGCGAACCCACCACCACCACATCCGCACCCACCGCCTCGGCCGTCTCCTGCACACCGACCGCCAGAACCGGATGAGGACTGCACTCCACGAACACCGACCGCCCATCGGCCAGCAACGCACGCGTCGCATCCTCGAACCGCACCGTCGAGCGCAGATTCTCGAACCAGTACCCCGCACCCATCGACGCCGTATCGACCACACCACCCGTCAACGTCGAATACAACGGCACCCCGCACGACACCGGCACCACACCCGCAAGATCCGACAGGATCCGCTCCCGCAACTCCTCCACCTGCACCGAATGCGACGCATAATCCACCGGAATACGGCGAGCCCTCACCCCCCGCACCTCACACAACCCCAACAACTCCTCCAACGCCTCCGCCCCACCCGACACCACCGTCGACCCCGGACCGTTGGCCGCCGCCACCGACAACCGCCCACCGAAACCACCGATGAGCCCCTCCACCACCACCCGGCCCTCCGCGACCGACACCATCCCCCCACCACCGGACAACGACACGATCGCCCGGCTCCGCAACGCCACCACCCGCGCCCCGTCCTCCAACGACAGACCACCCGCCACCACCGCCGCAGCGATCTCCCCCTGCGAATGACCCACCACCGCCGACGGAACCACCCCACACGCCCGCCACAACCGCCCCAAAGACACCATCACCGCCCACAACACCGGCTGCACCACATCCACCCGGCCCAGCAGACCCTCATCACCACCCTCCATCACCTCCAGCAACGACCAGTCCACCCACCGCCCCAGAGCCCTCTCACACTCCACCAACGACTCCCGGAACACCCCCGACCACCCAGCCAGCTCACGCCCCATCCCCACCCACTGCGAACCCTGACCCGGAAAGACGAACACCACGTCTCCGGGGGTCACTCGGCCCGATACGAGGCCCGGCGACGCCAGGTCCCGCGTCGCCGCGTCCAGGGACGCGGCCGCGCTGTCGCGGTCCGCGGCCAGCACGACGGTGCGGTGTTCCAGGGCGGCGCGGGACAGCAGCGAGTGGCCCACGTCGGCCAGTCGGGGGCCGGTGGTGGCGGAGATCAGCGTGTGCAGGCGGTCCGCCTGTCCCGCGAGGGCGGTTTCCGACTTCGCCGACAGGACCAGTGGGACCGGCCCGGAACCCTCGGGCTCCGGCGCCCCGGCACGCACCTGCTCCGGGTCCGGCTGTGGCTGTGGCTGTGCCTGTTCGATGATCACGTGGGCGTTGGTGCCGCTCATCCCGAACGACGACACCCCCGCACGGCGCGCACGGCCCGTCTCCGGCCACGCCCGCGACTCCACCGCCAGCCTCACCCCACCGGCCGACCAGTCGACGTGCGGGGTCGGCTCGTCGACGTGCAGGGTGGCCGGAATGGTCCCGGCGCGCAGGGCCTGGACCATCTTGATGACGCCGGCGACGCCGGCGGCGGCCTGGGTGTGGCCGATGTTCGACTTCACCGAGCCCAGCCACAGCGGCCGGTCCTCGTCACGCCCCCGGCCGTAGGTCGCCAGCAGCGCCTGCGCCTCGATCGGGTCACCCAGCCTGGTCCCGGTGCCGTGCGCCTCCACCACGTCCACGTCCGAGGTGGAGAGTCCCGCGCCGGCCAGGGCCTGGCGGATGACGCGTTCCTGGGAGGGGCCGTTGGGGGCGGTCAGCCCGTTGGACGCGCCGTCCTGGTTGACCGCGCTCCCCCGCACCACCGCCAGGACCTCGTGGCCCAGGCGTTCGGCGTCGGACAGGCGCTCCAGTACCAGGACGCCGACGCCCTCGGACCAGCCCGTGCCGTCCGCCGCGCCGGCGAACGCCTTGCAGCGCCCGTCGGCGGCGAGGCCGCCCTGACGGCTGAACTCGGCGAAGATGCTCGTGCCCGTCATCACGGTCACGCCGCCGGCCAGTGCCCTGTCGCACTCGCCGTTGCGCAGCGCCTGCACCGCGAGATGCAACGCGACCAACGACGACGAGCACGCCGTGTCCACGGTCACCGCAGGCCCTTCCAGGCCGAACGTGTACGCCACCCGGCCCGAGATGACGCTGTTGGAGCCGCCCGCCAGCACGTGTCCCTCCGCGCTGGTGAAGAGGTCGGTGCCCTGGCCGTAGCCGGAGGTCGAGGCGCCGATGAGGACGCCGGTGCGGGTGTGGTTCTGCGAGAGCGGGTCGATGCCGGCGTGCTCGAAGGCCTCCCAGGCGGCTTCCAGCAGCAGTCGCTGCTGGGGGTCCATGGCGAGGGCCTCGCGCGGCGATATCCCGAAGAGTGCGGCGTCGAACTCCGTCGCCCCGTCGACGAATCCGCCGCGGCGGGCGTAGCCGCCGTCGGCGTCCTCGGGCCAGCCGCGGTCGGTGGGGAAGTCCGAGACGACGTCGCGGCCCGAGGCCACCACGTCCCACAGTTGCCCGGCCGAGTTGGCTCCGCCGGGGTAGCGGCAGCTCATGCCGACGATCGCTATGGGTTCGTCGGTGGTCGCGGAGGGGTGCGCCGGGGCCGGGTCGGCGGCCTCGGAGGTGTCGCCGAGGAGCCGGCCGAGGAGGTGGTCGGTCAGCGCGATCGGCGTCGGGTGGTCGAAGACCAGGGTGGCGGGGAGGGGCAGCCCGGTCTCGGAGGTGAGCAGGTTGCGCAGTTCGACGGCGGTCAGCGAGTCGAACCCGAGGTCGCGGAAGGCGCGGCGGGGCTCCACCACGGCGACGCTCGTGTGCCCCAGGACCAGCGCGGTGTGGGCGCGGACCGCGTCCAGCAGCAGCCGGTGGCGTTCGGAGGCGGGGGCGGCGGTGAGCGTGTCGCGGAGTTCGGTGGAGGGGGTGGCGGTGTCGGTGGTCCCGGTGAGCGGTTGCTGTGCGTCGGGGAGTTCGGACAGCAGGGGGCTCGGGCGTGCGGAGACGAACGCCGGGGTGAACAGGTTCCAGTCGACGTCGGCGACGCTCACGGTGGTCTCGTCGTGGTCGACGGCGGTCGCAAGGGCCCGCAGGGCGATGTCGCGGTCCATCACCGACAGGCCGCGGCGGCGCAGGAAGCCGGCGACCTCGTCGTCGGCGGCCATGCCGACCTCGGCCCACGGTCCCCAGGCGATCGCGGTGGCGGTCAGGTCTCGGGCGCGGCGGTGCTCCACCAGGGCGTCGAGGTAGGCGTTCCCGGCGGCGTAGGCGCCCTGGCCGCCGCTGCCCCAGGTGGCGGCGATGGAGGAGAAGACGACGAACAGGTCGAGGTCGTCGGTGAGTTCGTCGAGGAGTGCGGCGCCGGTGACCTTGGCGCGCATCACCTCGGCGACGGCCTCCTCGTCGGTGTCCAGCAGCTGGGCGGAGACTCCGAGGCCGGCGGTGTGCACGACACCGGTGAGGGGGAATTCGGCGGGTACGGCGGCCAGTGCCGCGGCGAGTGATTCGCGGTCGGCCACGTCGCAGCCGACGACGGTCACGCGGGTGCCGGACGCTTCGAGTTCGGCGGTGAGTTCGCTCGCGCCGGGTGCGTCGGCGCCGCGGCGGCTCAGCAGCAGCAGGTGCGGTGTCCCGCGCCGGGCGAGCCATCGGGCGACGTCACCGCCCAGCCCTCCGGTGCCGCCGGTGACCAGTACGGTGCCGGGGGTCGTCCAGCGGGGTGCGGTGCCCCGGGGCAGGGGGGCGCGTACGACGCGGCGGCCGTAGGCCTTTCCGTCGCGGAGGGCGACCTGGTCCTCGTGGGTCGTGCCGCCGAGCAGCGCGGCCAGCCAGGGGCCGGTGGTGGTGTCGCTGTGGGCGGGCAGGTCGATCAGTCCGCCCCAGGTGGCGGGGGCCTCGAGTGCGGCGACCCGGCCGAGTCCCCACACGGGTGCCTGTTCGGGGTGGAGCAGTGGGTCGCCGTCGCCGGTGGACACCGCGCCGCGGGTCAGGCACCACAGGGGGGCGGTGAGCCCGGTGGCGGCCAGCGCCTGGTAGGTGCGCAGCAGCGGTGCGAGGCCGGTGGGGTCCCAGGGGCGTGGGTGGGTGCCGCCGAGGAGGGTCACGATGCCGTCGGGGGCGGCGGCGGTCAGCCGTTCGGTGAGGGTGGCCCGGTCGTCGTCGGGGGTGAGGGTGAGTTCGGTGACCTGTGCTCCGGCGGTGCGCAGGGCGTCGGCCACGTCGTGGGCGGGGTCGCTGTCGTCGGTGGTGACGAGGAGCCAGGTTCCGGTGAGGGAGGTGCCGGGGGTGGTGGTCAGGGGGGTCCACCGCGTCCGGTAGCGCCAGGACGCGAGGGTGGATTCCTGGCGCAGGGACTGGCGCCAGGCCGACAGGGCGGGGACGAGGTTCGTGAGGGTTTCGGGGGTGTCGCGCAGGTGGAGGGTGTCGGCGAGTTCGGTGAGGTCGGCTCGTTCCACCGCTTCCCAGAACCGGTCCTCGTCCGGGGAGGCGGACGGCTGGGCGGTGTCCGTGGCGGTGGGGGCGTCGGGCCAGTAGCGGCGGCGCTGGAAGGCGTAGGTGGGCAGGTCGATCCTGCGGCCTTCGGGGAGCAGGGTGTGCCAGTCGAGGTCGGCGCCGGAGGTCCAGAGCCGGGCGAGTGCGGTCAGTGCGGTGGTGGTGTCGTCCCGGTCCTTGCGCAGGAGGGGTGCGAACACGGCGTCGGCGGCGGTCTGCTGGGCCATGGCGCAGAGCACTCCGTCGGGGCCGAGTTCCACGAAGCGGGACACGCCCTGTTCCCGTAGCCGTGTCACTCCGTCGGCGAACCGGACCGTGTGCCGTACCTGCCGCACCCAGTACTGCGGGTCGGACATCAGTCCGGGTTCGGCCAGGTCGCCGGTGAGGTTGGAGACGATGGGGATGACGGGGTCGGCGAAGTCCAGTGTCCGTATCGCGTCGGTGAATTCGGCCAGCATGGGTTCCATGAGGGCGGAGTGGAACGCGTGGGAGACGGTGAGCCGGCGGGTGCGGCGTCCCTGTTGCGTCCAGTGGGCCGCCAGTGCGTCGATGGCCTCGTGGGAGCCGGAGACCACCACGGAGGTGGGGCTGTTGACGGCGGCGATGTCGGCCTGGCCGGTGAGGGTGTCGAGGACCTCGGTCTCGGTCGCTTCGACGGCGAGCATGGCTCCGCCCGAGGGCAGTGCTCCCATCAGCCGGGCGCGTGCGGTGACGAGTCGGCAGGCGTGCGGCAGGGAGAGGACTCCGGCGCAGTGCGCGGCGGCCACCTCGCCGATGGAGTGGCCGAGCAGCAGGTCGGGGGTGAGGCCCCAGGACTCCAGCAGTCGGAACGCGGCGACCTCGACGGCGAACAGGCCGGCCTGGGCCCATGCGGTGTGGTGCAGTTCGGGGCCGCCGTCGAACACGACGTCCTTGAGGGGGCGGTCGCCGTCGGGGTCCAGTTCCGCGCACACCGCGTCGAAGGCGCGGGCGAACGCCGGGAAGGTTTCGTACAGTCCGCGGCCCATGCCGGCGCGTTGTGAACCCTGGCCGGTGAAGAGGAATCCGGTCCTGCCCTCGTCCGCCGTTCCGGTGACGACGCCGCCGGCGGGGAGGGCGGCGGCCACGGCCTCCAGGCCCGCGCGCAGTTCGGTCTCGTCGGCGCCGAGGACCACGGCGCGTCGGGTGAGCGCGGCCCGGGTGGTGGCGAGCGACCAGGCGACGTCGGCGGGGTGTTGCGGGAGGCGGTGGGTGAGGCGTTCGGCCTGTGCGCGCAGTGCTTCGTTCGTCTGTGCGGACAGGGGCCAGAGCAGGGGTGCCGGGTGGGGGTCGGTGGTGGGGGTGGTGGGCTGCTGGGCCGGTGTGTCCTCGGGGGTGTGTGCCGGTGCTTCTTCGAGGATCAGGTGGGCGTTGGTGCCGCTGACGCCGAACGCGGAGACGCCGATGCGGCGTGGTGTTTCGTGGCGGGGCCAGGGGCGGGCTTCGGTGAGCAGGCGGACGCCGCCGCCCTCCCAGGTGACGTGGGGGGTGGGGACGTCGGCGTGCAGGGTGCGCGGGAGTGTGCCGTGGTGGAGTGCCAGCACGCTCTTGATGACGCCGACCACGCCGGAGGCGGCTTGGGAGTGGCCGAGGTTGGACTTGGCGGAACCGAGCCACAGGGGGCGGTCGTCGGTGCGGTCCTTGCCGTAGGTGTCCTGCAGTGCTTCGAGTTCGATCGGGTCGCCGAGCGCTGTTCCGGTGCCGTGTGCCTCGACGGCGTCGATGTCGGCGGTGGTGAGCTGGGCGTTGGCGAGTGCCTGGCGGATGACGCGCTGCTGGGAGGGGCCGTTGGGTGCGGTGAGGCCGTTGGACGCGCCGTCCTGGTTGACCGCGCTGCCCCGGATGACGGCGAGGACGTCGTGGCCGTTGCGGCGGGCGTCGGAGAGCCGTTCGATGAGCAGGACGCCGACGCCTTCGCTCCAGCCGGTGCCGTCCGCGTCGGCGGAGAACGACTTGCACCGCCCGTCGGAGGCCATGCCGCCCTGCTTGCCGAATTCGGTGAAGGCCGCCGGGGTGGTGATCACGGCGACGCCGCCGACCAGCGCGCGGCCGCATTCGCCCTGCCGCAGCGACTGGACCGCCAGGTGGAGGGCGACCAGGGAGGAGGAGCAGGCGGTGTCCACGGTGACGGCCGGGCCTTCCAGGCCGAACACGTAGGAGAGGCGGCCGGAGAGCACGCTGCTGGCGGTGCCGGTCAGCTGGTAGCCCACGGTGGAGTCGGGCATCCGGCCCACCGTGTCGTATCCGGAGGGTGAGGCGCCGACGAAGACGCCGGTGTCGCTGCCGGCGAGGGTGTGCGGGTCGATGCCGGCGCGTTCGGCGACCTCCCATGCCGCTTCGAGGAGCATGCGCTGCTGGGGGTCCATCGCCAGGGCCTCGCGCGGGTTGATCCCGAACAGTGCGGCGTCGAACTCGGCTGCGTCGGGGACGAATCCGCCGCGGCGGGTGTAGCCGCCGGTTTCCTCCACGGTCTGGGTCCAGCCGCGGTCGTCGGGGAAGTCGACGATCGCGTCGGTGCCGTCGGCGAGGAGGCGCCAGAGGTCATCGGGGGCGCTGACGCCGCCGGGCAGTCGGCAGCTCATCGCGACGACGGCGATGGGTTCGCGGGCCGCCCTGCGCATCTCCCGGTTCTGCTGGCGGAGCCGGTCGACTTCCTTGAGCGAGGCCCGGAGTGCCTCGACGGCCTTGTCGCTGCGAGTGTTCATCGAGTTCTCCACGGGCTCAGGCATCGTCTCGGTCGGCGTTCAGCGCCATGTCGATCAACGCGTCGGCGTCCAGTTCGTCGATCGAGTCGCCGTCAGGGGTCGGGGCGGGTGTGTCGTCGGTGCCGTCGGCCAGGCGCAGGAGGGTGTCCATCAGGCCCTCCGCGCGTAGTCGGGCGATCGGAATGGTCGCCAGTGCGTTGCGGACGGCGTCCTCTGCCTGCTCGGTGGGCTGGGGTCCGGCGGCCGGTTCGTCGTCGGCGATGCCGAGTTCCGAGGCGAGGTGGGCGGCGACGCCGTGGGGGTTGCGGTGGTTGAAGGCCAGGCTCACCGGCAGCCGCAGTCCGGTCAGCGCGCTCAGCCGGTTGCGCAGTTCGACCGCGGTGAGCGAGTCGAGGCCGAGGTCCTTGAATGCCTGTCCGGCCTCGATGACCTGTCCGTCCCGGTGGCGCAGGACCGCCGCGGCCTCGGTGCGGACCAGGTCGAGCAGGATCTGACGGCGTTGCCGGGGCGGTGCGGCGGTCAGGCGGGCAAGAAGTGCGGACGTTCCGTCGGCGTTCCGTCCGTCGGCCGTCTCCGGGGCCGGGTCGTCCAGGAATGCGGTGATCAGCGGGCTCGGCCGGGTGGCGGTGAACGCGGGTCCGAAGACGTCCCAGTCGATGTCGGCGACGACCAGGCCGTCCTCCTGCCGGTCGATGGCTTGTGCCAGGGCCCGTACGGCGAGTTCGGGTTCCATCGGGAGAACCCCGAGGCGCCGGAGCCGGTCGGCGCCCGGGGAGGCGGCGAGGCCGCCGCCGGCCCAGGAGCCCCAGGCCACGGAGGTTCCGGTCAGGCCGAGTCGGCGGCGGTGCGCCACCAGTGCGTCCAGGAAGGCGTTGCCCGCGGCGTACGCGCCCTGGCCTCCGCCGCCCCAGACGGCGGCGCCGGAGGAGAACACGACGAACTGCTCCAGGTTCATCTCGCGGGTCAGTTCGTGCAGGTGGCGTGCGCCGGTGACCTTGGGGCCGAGCACGGTCTCGAGGTGGTCCGTGTCGATCTCGTCCAGTGCGGTGACGCCGTCGACGCCGGCGGCGTGCAGGACCGCGGTCAGCGGCCACCGCGCGGGCACCGCCGCCAGTACCTCGGCCAGCGTGTCCCGGTCGGTGACGTCGCAGGCGGCCAGGGTGACCGCCGCTCCGAGTGCGGTCAGCTCGTCCGCCAGGTCGCGGGCTCCGTCGGCGCTCTCGCCGCGGCGGCCGAGCAGCAGCAGGTGCGGTGCGCCCCGGCGGGCCAGCCAGCGGGCCGCCTCGGCGCCGATGGCCCCGGTTCCGCCGGTGACGAGCACCGTTCCGGTGGGGGTCCAGGCGGGGGGTGCGGGCTGGGTGGTGTCGGTGTCGCGGGGGGTGCGGACGAGCCGGCGGGCGGATGTTCCGCGGTCGCGGATCGCGAGCTGGTCCTCGTCGGCGCCGCCGGCCAGGATCGCGGTCAGCAGGTCGCCCGCGGTGCTGTCGGGGGTGGGCGGGGCGTCGATCAGACCGCCCCAGCGGTCGGGGTGTTCGAGTGCGGCGACCCGGCCCGCGCCCCAGACCGCGGCCTGGGCGGGGTGCTCGACGGGTTCGCCTTCGTGGGTGGAGACAGCTCCGTGGGTCAGCGTCCACAGGGGGGCGGTGATGCCCGCGTCGCCGAGCGCCTGGGTCAGCGTCACGGTGGCGGCGACTCCGGCGGGCACCGTGGTGTCCGGGAGCGCGGTGTCGGCCGCGGCGATGAGCGACAGGACGCCGGAGAGGGGTTCCCGGTGGCCGGTGGTCTCCTTCAGGCGTGCGGCGAGGGTGTCGCGGTCCACGCCGGGGGCGTCGGCCTCGAACTCCACGACGTCGGCGCCGGCGGCGCGCAGCGCGGTGGTGGCCCACTTCGTCAGTTCGCAGGCCGGGGGGACGACGGCCAGCCAGGTGCCGGAGAGCCGGCCGGTGGCGGGGAGTCCGGCCGGCGGGGACCATACGACCCGGTAGCGCCAGGTGTCGATGGTCGTGTCCTGGCGGCGTCGGGTACGCCAGGAGGAGAGTGCGGGCAGGAGGGCGCCGAGCTCGCGGGAGGATTCCAGTTCCAGGGTGCCGGTGAGTTCGGTGAGGTCGCCGCGTTCCACGGCGTCCCAGAAGGCGGTTTCCTCGGTGTCGGCGGTCGTCGTCTCATGGGCGGCCGCTGCGGGTTCGAGCCAGTAGCGTTCGTGTTGGAAGGCGTAGGGCGGGAGTTCGACACGGTGTCCGGCCGGGAGGACCGAGGCCCAGTCCACGTCCGCACCCGCGACCCAGGCCTCGGACAGCGCGGTCAGGAAACGCTCCCCACCACCCTCACCACGACGCAGCGAACCCACCACCACCACATCCGCACCCACCGCCTCGGCCGTCTCCTGCACACCGACCGCCAGAACCGGATGAGGACTGCACTCCACGAACACCGACCGCCCATCGGCCAGCAACGCACGCGTCGCATCCTCGAACCGCACCGTCGAGCGCAGATTCTCGAACCAGTACCCCGCACCCATCGACGCCGTATCGACCACACCACCCGTCAACGTCGAATACAACGGCACCCCGCACGACACCGGCACCACACCCGCAAGATCCGACAGGATCCGCTCCCGCAACTCCTCCACCTGCACCGAATGCGACGCATAATCCACCGGAATACGGCGAGCCCTCACCCCCCGCACCTCACACAACCCCAACAACTCCTCCAACGCCTCCGCCCCACCCGACACCACCGTCGACCCCGGACCGTTGGCCGCCGCCACCGACAACCGCCCACCGAAACCACCGATGAGCCCCTCCACCACCACCCGGCCCTCCGCGACCGACACCATCCCCCCACCACCGGACAACGACACGATCGCCCGGCTCCGCAACGCCACCACCCGCGCCCCGTCCTCCAACGACAGACCACCCGCCACCACCGCCGCAGCGATCTCCCCCTGCGAATGACCCACCACCGCCGACGGAACCACCCCACACGCCCGCCACAACCGCCCCAAAGACACCATCACCGCCCACAACACCGGCTGCACCACATCCACCCGGCCCAGCAGACCCTCATCACCACCCTCCATCACCTCCAGCAACGACCAGTCCACCCACCGCCCCAGAGCCCTCTCACACTCCACCAACGACTCCCGGAACACCCCCGACCACCCAGCCAGCTCACGCCCCATCCCCACCCACTGCGAACCCTGACCCGGAAAGACGAACACCACTCCACGCCCGCCGGCGGCCACTCCGCGCACGGAGCCGGCGGTCGTTGCGTCGATCACGGAGTTCAGGCCTTCCACCGCGGCGTGACGGCCGGTGGCCAGCACCACCGCGCGGTGTTCCAGCGCCGCCCGTGACAGCAGCGAGCAGCCCACGTCGGCCAGTCGGGGTGCGGGCTCGGCCGCCAGGAGGTCTTGCAGGCGGTCCGCCTGGGCCGACAACGCACCGGCCGACTTCGCCGACAGGACCAGTGGGACCGGCCCGGAACCCTCGGGCTCCGGCGCCCCGGCACGCACCTGCTCCGGGTCCGGCTGTGGCTGTGGCTGTGGCTGTGGCTGTGGCTGTGGCTGTTCGATGATCACGTGGGCGTTGGTGCCGCTCATCCCGAACGACGACACCCCCGCACGGCGCGCACGGCCCGTCTCCGGCCACGCCCGCGACTCCACCGCCAGCCTCACCCCACCGGCCGACCAGTCCACATGCGACGTCGGCTCGTCGACGTGCAGGGTGGCCGGAACGGTCCCGGCACGCAGGGCCTGCACCATCTTGATGACGCCCGCGACGCCGGCGGCCGACTGGGTGTGGCCGATGTTCGACTTCACCGAGCCCAGCCACAGCGGCCGGTCCTCGTCACGCCCCCGGCCGTAGGTCGCCAGCAGCGCCTGCGCCTCGATCGGGTCACCCAGCCTGGTCCCGGTGCCGTGCGCCTCCACCACGTCCACATCGGTCGCCTCGAGGCGTGCGTTGGCCAGGGCCTGGCGGATGACGCGTTCCTGGGACGGGCCGTTGGGGGCGGTCAGCCCGTTGGACGCGCCGTCCTGGTTGACCGCGCTCCCCCGCACCACCGCCAGGACCTCGTGGCCCAGACGTTCGGCGTCCGAGAGCCGTTCCACCAGGAGCAGGCCGACGCCCTCGGACCAGCCCGTGCCGTCCGCCGCCTCGGCGAACGCCTTGCACCGGGCGTCCTCGGCCAGCCCGTCCAGGCGGCTGAACTCGCTGAAGACCCCGAAGCCCGCCATCACGGTCACACCGCCGGCCAGGGCCATGTCGCACTCGCCGTTGCGCAGCGCCTGCACCGCGAGATGGACCGCGACCAACGACGACGAGCACGCCGTGTCCACGGTCACCGCGGGCCCTTCCAGGCCGAACGTGTACGCCACCCGGCCGGAGAGGACGCTGGTGGCGCCGCCGGTGAGCTGGTAGCCGGCGGCGTCCTCCGGGAGTTCGCTGTCGAGGCCGTAGTACGAGGAGGCGGCGCCCGCGAACACGCCGATCGGCTCACCGGCGACCGCCAGGGGGTCGATCCCCGCCGCTTCGAACGCCTCCCACGCGCTCTCCAGCAGCAGCCGCTGCTGGGGGTCCATCACCAGCGCCTCGCGCGGGGAGATGCCGAACAGGGCGGCGTCGAACCCGGCCACGTCGTCGAGGAACCCGCCGAGCGGCGCGTAGGGCAGGGATGCCGTGTCGATGTCCCAGCCTCGGTCGGTCGGGAAGTCGGTGATGGCGTCCTGCCCGGAGCGGACGAGCCGCCACAGGTCGGCGGGTGACCGCACGCCGCCGGGCAGCCGGCACGACATGCCGACGATCGCGATGGGCTCGTCGCGGTCGGCGGCGCCGGTGCGCACCTGGTGTGCGGGCCCCCGCTCGCCGACGAGTTCGGCGCCGAGGTGGCCGGCGAGGGCGGCGGGGGTGGGGTGGTCGAACAGCAGGGTCGCCGGCAGGCGGAGCCCGGTGGCCGCGTTGATGCGGTTGCGCAGTTCGACGGAGGTCAGCGAGTCGAATCCGAGTTCCTTGAAGACCCGGTCCGGGGCGACCGCGTCGGCGCCCGTGTGGCCGAGGACGGTTGCGGCCTCGGCGCACACCAGCCCGGTGAGCAGGCGGTGCTGTTCGGCGGCGGGGAGTGCGGCGAGGCGTCCGGCGAGGCCCGATCCGCCGGCGGCGGCGGCGGCGGTGCGGCGTGCGGGGGCGCCCACCAGGCCGCGCAGCAGTGCGGGCAGGGGGCGCAGGGTGCGGGCGGCGGACCGGTCGAAGCGCAGCGGGAGCAGGTGGGGCAGGCCCGTGGTGTGGGCGGCGTCGAAGAGGGCGAGCCCTTCGTCGGCGGAGAGTGCGCCGCCGACGCGGGTGGCGCGGGCGAGGCCGGTGGTGTCGAGGCCGCCGCTGATGGCGCTCTCCTCGGCCCACAGGCCCCAGCCGAGCGCGGTGGCGGTGAGTCCGCGGGTTCGGCGGTGCTGGGCCAGCGCTTCGAGGAAGGCGTTGGCGGCGGCGTAGTTGGCCTGGCCCGGCGAGCCGAAGGCGGAGGACGCGGAGGAGTAGAGGGCGAACAGGGCCAGGTCGTGGTCGGCGGTCAGTTCGTGCAGGGCGAGCGCGGCGCGGGCCTTGGGGCGCAGTACGCCGGTGATCCGCTCGGGTGTCAGTGTCTCGATGACGCCGTCGTCGGCGACGCCGGCCGCGTGGACGACTCCGGTGAGCGGGTGTTCGGCGGGGAGGGTGGCCAGCAGGGCGGCCAGTTCCTCCCGGTCGGTGACGTCGCAGGCCGCCACGTGTACCTGTGCGCCGAGGGCGTGGAGTCGTTGCACGAGTTCGGTGGCGCCGGGGGCGTCGGGGCCGCTCCGGCTGGTGAGGACCAGGTGCCGGACGCCCCGGTGTTCGACGAGGTGCCGGGCCAGCAGTGTTCCCAGGGTGCCGGTGCCTCCGGTGATCAGGACCGTGCCGTCGGGGTCGAGGGCTCGGGGCAGCATGAGGATGTTCTTGCCGACGTGGCCGCCCGAGCCGACGTGCCGGAGGACTTCTGCTGCCTGCCGGACGTCCCGGGCGCGGGTGGGCAGCAGGGTGAGACGGCCGGTGCGGAACAGGTCCAGGATCTGGAGCAGCATGTCCTGCAGGCGGTCCGGTCCTGCCTCGCCGAGGTCGAAGGAGCGGTAGTGGCGGTCGCCGAAGGAGTCCGGGTCGCGCAGGTCCGCCTTGCCCATTTCCACGAAGCGGCCGCCGGGGGCGAGCAGTCGTGCCGAGGCGTCGACGAACTCGCCTGCCAGGGCGTTGAGGACGACGTCCACGCCGCGTCCGCCGGTGCGCTCGGTGAAGACGGCCTCGAAGTCCAGGTCGCGCGAGGAGGCGAGGTGCGCCGTGTCCAGGCCGGTCGCCGCCCATTTCGCCGGTGAGGCCGTCCCGTACACCTGGGCGCCCACGTGCCGGGCGATCTGTACGGCGGCCATGCCCACGCCGCCGGCGGCGGCGTGGACCAGCACCGATTCACCGGCGGTCAGTCCTGCCAGGTCGACCAGCGCGTAGTAGGCCGTCAGGAAGGCCATCGGTACGGAGGCCGCGTCCGCGTAGGTCCATTCGCGGGGTATCGGCGCCACCATCCGCCGGTCGACGACGGCCAGCGGCCCGAAGCCGCCCTCGAAGAGGCCGAAGACGCGGTCTCCCGGTGCGAGGTCGGTGACGCCGGGGCCGGTTTCGACGACGGTTCCCGCGGCCTCGGATCCCATGAGGGCCGAGGGGTCCGGGTACTGTCCGAGCGCGATCAGCACGTCGCGGAAGTTGACCCCGGCCGCCCGCACCTCGACCCGTATCTCACCGGGTGCCAGTTCCGCGGTCGCTTCGGTGGCGGGGGCGAGGGTCAGGTCGCGCAGGGAGCCGGAGGCGGGGTCGGGGGTGAGGCGCCAGGCCCGGGTGTCGGGTACGGCGAGGGCGCCGGATGCCGAGGCGCGGGCCAGCCGGGGGGCGAGGAGGGTGCCGGCGCGCAGGGCGAGCCAGGGTTCGTCGCCGTCGGCGAGCGCGGCGAGCAGGCCGGGGTCGGGGTCGGTGTGGGTGTCCAGCAGGACGAACCGGTCGGGGTGCTCGGCCTGCGCGGAGCGTACGAGGCCGCCGACGGCCGCCCCGGCCAGGCCGGTGACGTCGTCGCCGGGTGCCGCGGCCACGGCAGAGCGGGTGACGAGCGCGAGACGGGATGCGGTGAATCTCTCGTCGGCCAGCCATGCCTGGATGCCGGCCAGGGCCTCGGTGACGGCGGTCTCGGTGTCCGTGTGGGTCAGGGGCCATGCGACGACATCGGGTGCGGTGCCGGAGAAGCCGGCCAGGAAGGCGCCGAGGCCGCCGGTGACCGTGGCGAGGGAGCCCCGCCGGGCCGGTACGGGCACGGGCGTCCAGTCGAGGGTGAACAGCGAGTCGTCGTGGCGCGGGCGGGTGGTGGTCGCGGGCCGCAGGGTGAGCGTCTCGACCGTGGCGACGGGGGCGCCCTCGGGGTCGCTGATCCGCAGGGTCCAGGTGTCCGTGCCGGTGGGTGCGAGGTGGACGCGGGCGCGGACGGCACCGGTCGCGTGCAGGGTGGCGCCTTCCCAGGCGAAGGGCAGCCCGGCCCGGTCCGGGTCGAGGCCGGTGAGGTGCAGCGCGGCGTCGAACAGGGCGGGGTGCAGGGCGTAGCGGGCTGCCTCGCGGTGGGCGGCTTCGGGCAGTTCGACCTCGGCGTAGAGGTCGTCGCCCGCCCGCCAGGCGGCCTTCAGCCCCTGGAAGACGGGGCCGTAGGCGAAGCCGGCGTCGGTGGCGCGCCCGTAGAAGCCGTCGAGGTCCACCGGTTCGGCGTCCGGCGGCCGTGTTCCCGCGGCGCCGGTGGTACCGGCGGGTGAGGCCGTGAGGAGGCCGACGGCGTTGGCGGTCCATTCCTCCTGGCCGTCGGGGCGCGAGTGGATCTCCAGGCGGCGGGTGCCGTCCTCGCGTTCGGCTCCGGTGCTGACCTGGATCTGTACGCCGCCGCGCGGGGGCAGCGCGAGGGGTGCGGTGAGGGTGAGGTCCTCCACGGTGGGGCAGCCGACGTGTTCGCCGGCCTGCCAGGCGAGTTCGAGGAACGCGGTGCCGGGGACGAGGACGCTGCCGAGGATCGTGTGGTCGGTGAGCCAGTGGTGTGTGGCGGCGGAGAGCCGGCCGGTGAGCAGGACCCCTCCCCCGGCGGCCAGGGACACGGCGGCGCCCAGCAGGGGGTGTCGTGCCGCGCCGAGCCCGGCGGAGGTCAGGTCGCCGGAGCTCAGCTTGGCGCCGGGCCAGTACCTCTGCCGCTCGAAGGGGTAGGTGGGGAGCGGGACGCGGCGGGCGCCCGCGGCGCCGAGCGGTGCCGACCAGTCGACGGGGGTGCCGTGCGCGTGGACGCGGGCGATGCCGTGCAGCAGTGACGTGGCCTCGTCCTGGCCGGGGCGCAGGGTGGGGACGGTGGTCGTGTCCTCGATGATGTGGGGGACGAGGGCGGACAGGGAGGTGTCCGGGCCGAGTTCGAGGAAGCGGGTGGCGCCGGATGCGTGGGCCCGGCGGACGGCGTCGGCGAAGCGGACGGGCTCGACGATCTGCCGGACCCAGTACGCGGGGGTGGCCGGGTCGCCGGGGGCGGTGGGCAGGATCGGGATCGTGGGGGTGCGGTAGGTCAGCGACCGGGCGACGGCGGCGAACTCGTCGAGCATCGGCTCCATGAGGTGCGAGTGGAACGCGTGGGAGACGGCGAGTCGTTTCACGCGTACGCCTTGGGCCCGGAACCGCTGCTCCAGTGCGGTGATCGCGTCGGCGTCCCCGGACACGGTGACCGAGGTGGGTCCGTTGTCGGCCGCTGTGCCGACCCCGTCGGGCAGGGTCAGCCCGTCCTCGGCTGCTTCGACGGCGAGCATCGCGCCGCCCTCGGGCAGGGCGTCCATCAGCCGGGCGCGTGCTGACACCAGGGTGCAGGCGTCGTCCAGGGAGAGCACTCCGGCCACGTGGGCGGCGGCGAGTTCACCGATCGAGTGGCCCACCAGCATGTCGGGGGCCGTGCCCCAGGACTCCAGCAGGCGGAACAGTGCCACCTCGAGGGCGAACAGGGCGGGCTGGGTGTACGCGGTGCGGGCCAGGGTCTCGGCGTCTTGCCCGAACAGCACGTCTTTCAGAGGTCGTTCGAGGTCGACGTGGGCGCATACGGTGTCGAGCGCCTCGGCGAACACGGGGAAGGCGTCGTACAGTCCTCGTCCCATTCCGACGCGCTGGGCGCCCTGCCCCGAGAAGAGGAACGCGGTGCGTCCGGGGGTCGCCGTGCCGGTCTGTGCCTGCGGCGGGGCGCCGCCCTCGGCGAGGGCGGCGAGGGCCTGGAGCGCGTCGTCGCGTCCTGCCGCCAGGACGACGGCCCGTGCGGCCAGGGACGCGCGGGTGGTGGCCAGGGAGTGGCCGAGGTCGGCCAGGCGTGCGTCGGGCCGTTCGTCGAGGTGGGTGCGGAGCCGGGCCGCCTGTTCGCGCAGGGCGTGCGGGGTGCGGGCGGAGAGCGGGAGGGGGATCAGCGGCGGTTCGGCGGCCGTGGGTGCGGGTGCGGCCGGGGCGGGCCCGGTCTCGGGTGCCTGTTCCAGGACGGTGTGGGCGTTGGTGCCGCTCACTCCGAACGAGGAGACGGCGGCGCGCCTGGTCCGGTCGGGGCCGGGCCAGGGCCGGTTCTCGGCGAGGAGCCGGACGTCGCCGGCCGACCAGTCGACCTGCCGGGTGGGCTCGTCGGCGTGCAGGGTGCGGGGCAGCACTCCGTGCCGCAGTGCCATGACCGTCTTGATGACGCCGGCGACGCCGGCGGCGGCCTGGGTGTGCGCGATGTTGGACTTCACCGAGCCGAGCCACAGCGGGCGGTCGGCGGGGCGGTTGCGGCCGTAGGCGGCCAGCAGGGCCTGTGCCTCGATGGGGTCGCCGAGCCGGGTGCCCGTGCCGTGCGCCTCGACCAGGTCGATGTCGGAGGGGGCAAGGCCGGCGGAGGCCAGTGCGTCGCGGATGACCCGCTGCTGGGAGGGGCCGTTCGGGGCGGTGAGCCCGTTGGAGGCGCCGTCCTGGTTGAGGGCCGATCCGCGTACCACGGCCAGTACCTGGTGGCCGTTGCGTACGGCGTCCGAGAGCCGTTCCACGAGCAGCACGCCGACGCCCTCGCCCCAGCCGGTGCCGTCCGCGCCGTCGCCGAACGCCTTGCACCGGCCGTCGGCCGCCAGTCCCCGCTGGCGGGAGAACTCGACGAACGCGGCAGGTGTGGCCATGACGGTGACGCCGCCCACGAGCGCCATGGTGCACTCGCCTCCGCGCAGCGACTGCACGGCCAGGTGCAGCGCCACCAGGGACGCCGAGCAGGCGGTGTCCACGGTGAGGGCGGGGCCTTCCAGTCCGAAGGCGTACGAGAGGCGTCCGGACAGGACGCTCGCGACGGCGCCGGTGGCGAGGTAGCCCTCGGCGGCGGCCGGGTCGGCGGCGAGTGCGGTGGCGTAGTCCTGGCCGTTGGTGGCGGCGAACACGCCGATCCGGCTGCCGCGTACGGACCCGGGGGCGATGCCGGCTCGTTCGAAGACCTCCCAGGAGGTTTCCAGGAGCAGGCGTTGCTGCGGGTCCATGGCGAGGGCCTCGCGCGGCGAGATCTCGAAGAGCCCGGCGTCGAACGCGGCGGCGTCGTGCAGGAATCCGCCTTCGTGACCGTAGCTGCCGCCGGGCCGCTCGGGGTCGGGGTCCAGCAGCGCGTCCAGGTCCCAACCCCGGTCGGTGGGGAAGGGTCCCACCGCGTCACGGCCCTCGGTGACCAGCTGCCACAGCTGTTCGGGGGTGCGGACGCCGCCGGGGAAGCGGCAGGCCATGGAGACGATGGCGATGGGCTCGGTGTCCCGTTCCCGCTGTTCGCGCAGTTCCTGGTGCGCCTGCCGGAGCTCGCCCGTGACGAACTTCAGGTGGTCGAGCAGCTTCTCTTCGTTCGTCATCAGAGCGACTCCCAGCGGGCAGGACCGTACATGGCGTCAGGACTTGCCGAATTCGTTGTGGATGAGGTCGAAGAGGTCGTCGGCGCTGGCCGACTCCAGGTCGATGCCGGCGGTCTCGGGCCGGGGCCGGGCGGGCACGGTCGCCGCGGCGCCGAGCCGGTCGGCGAGGTCGCGCAGGCGGGTGAGCAGGAGCGTCGTCTCCTCGTCGTCGGGCGGGGTCTCGGCGAGCGCCGCCTCGAGCTTCTCCAGCCGGGCGACCGCGCTCCCCCCGGCCGCCCGGGCGGCCGGGTCCGGGCCGCTCGCCAGGAGCCCGCGCAGGTAGGTGGCGAGGGCGGCGGGGGTCGGGTGGTCGAACGCCAGGGTGGCGGGCAGGGTCCGGCCGGTGGCGGCGTCGAGCAGGTTGCGCAGTTCGACGGCCATCACCGAGTCGGTGCCCAGATCGCGGAACTGCCGGTCCGGGTCGATGGCGGCCGGGGTGCTGTGGCCGAGTACGGCGGCGGTCCGGGAGATCACCAGGTCGACCAGGATGCGTTCCTGTTCCGCCTGCGGGACTCCGGCCAGCCGTTCGGCCAGGGACGGCCCGTGCCGGTCGGGGGCGGGCGGGGCGGGGCGGGGTGCGGCGGGCAGCAGGTCGAGCAGCCGCCCGCCGCGCCCGGCTTCCAGGACGGGGCCGAAGCGGCTCCAGTCGATGCCGGCCACGCAGAGCGTGGTCCGCTGTTCGGCGAGGGCCGTTTCCAGGGCCGGCAGGGCCTCCTGCGGCGGCAGTGGTGTCACGCCGGTGCGCTGCTGCTGCTCGCCGGCCGCGGTGCCGGCGCCGACGCCCGTTCCGGCCCAGGGTCCCCAGGCGAGGGCCGTGGCGGTGCGGCCGGCGGCCCGGCGCCGCTCGGCGAAGGCGTCCAGCGCGGCGTTGCCCGCGGCATAGGCGGCCTGACCGGGGTTGCCGACGACTCCGGCGAAGGAGGTGTACAGCACGAACGCGTCGAGGGGGTGGTCCGCGGTCAGGTCGTCGAGGTGCCGGACGGGTGCCAGGCGGGTGTGGAGCGTGTCCGCGACCCGGTCGGGGGTGAGGGAGCCGATCACCGCGTCGTCCACCGTGCCGGCCGCGTGGACGACGGCGGTGAGCGGGAGTTCTTCCGGTATGCCCGCCAGTACCCCGGCGAGGGCGGCGCGGTCGGTGACGTCGCGGGCGAGGAGGGTGACGTGGCTGCCGAGGGCGGTCAGTTCGGCGGTGAGGTCGTCGGCGCCGGGTGCTTCGGGGCCGCGGCGTCCGACGAGTACCAGGTGCGGCGCGCCCTGCCGGGCGAGGAGGCGGGCGGTGTGCGCGCCGAGGGCACCGGTGCCGCCGGTGATCAGTACGGTGCCGGTGGGCCGCCAGGCGTGGGCCGTGCGGTCGCCGTTGCCGGGGGCGTTCACGAGGCGTCTGCCCAGGACACCGGTGCGGCGGATCGCCACCTGGTCCTCGGGGCCGCCGGCGCCGAGCAGTGCGGCCAGCCGCGGGCCGGTCCGGTCGTCCCAGGGGGCGGGCAGGTCGACCAGGCCGCCCCAGCTGCGGGGCATCTCCAGGGCCGCGACCCTGCCGAAGCCCCAGACGGCCGCCTGGTCGAGGTCGGGTGCCGGGTCGTCGGTGGAGGCCCGCACCGCGCCTCGGGTGGCGCACCACAGCGGGCCCGCCACACCGGCGTCGTCGAGTGCCTGGGTGAGGGCGACGACGGAGGGCAGGGCGGTGGGGCCCGGGGCGGGCGGCAGGGCCAGGACACCGGCCGGGGCGGTCTTCGCCGTCGCGGCGCGGAGCCGGGCGGCGAGGGCGGTGCGGTCGGTGTCTCCGGGGATGACGAGGGTGTGCGCGCCGGCGCGGTGCAGCGCACGGCTGATGTCGTCGGCACCGGTGGGGGTGCTGTCGTCCTCGCCGGGCGGTGTGATGAGGAACCACGTGCCGGTCGGCCGGGCGGTCTCTTCGGCCACCGGGACCCAGCGCACCTCGTACTGCCCCTCCTCGGAGGCGGTGGGGCGCCCGGCCGGGGCGGTTTCGGGCCAGAAGCGGGTGTGCTGGAAGGGGTAGGGCGGCAGGGTGGCGGTCGGGGCGTGGGGGAACACCGCCGCCAGGTTCGCGGCGGCCCCCTCGACCCACAGCCGGGCGACGGCCGCGAGCAGGGACTCCGCCTCCGGGCGGCGGCGGCGCATCGCGGGCACCGCGCCGGGGACGAGGCCGCTGAGGACGCCGTCGGGGCCGAGTTCCAGGAACCGGGTGGCACCCGCCTCGTGGGCGCGGCGCACCGCGTCGGCGAAGCGGACCGGCTGCCGTACCTGTCCCACCCAGTAGGCGGGGGTGGCCGGGTCGCCGGGGGCGGTGGTGAGGATCGGGATCTGCGGGGTGTGGTACGTCAACGACTCGGCGACCGTGGCGAATTCGGCCAGCATGGGTTCCATCAGGTGCGAGTGGAAGGCATGGGAGACCGCCAGCCGCTTGACCCGGACCCCCTCCCCGCGCAGCCGCTCCTCCAGGACGGCGACGGCCGCGGCGTCGCCGGAGACCGTGACCGAGGTGGGGCCGTTGACGGCGGCGAGGTCCACCCCGTCGGGAAGTACGAGGTCCTCCTCGGCCGTCTCCACGGCGAGCATCGCACCGCCCTCGGGCAGGGCGTCCATCAACCGCCCGCGCGCCGACACCAGAGCACAGGCGTCGTCCAGGGAGAGCACCCCGGCCACATGCGCGGCGGCCAGCTCACCGATCGAGTGCCCCACGAGCACGTCCGGGGTGACCCCCCAGGACTCCAGCAGGCGGAAGAGGGCCACTTCCAGGGCGAACAGGCCCGCCTGCGTGTAGACGGTCCGCCCCAGCAGACCGGCGTCGTCACCGAACACCACATCCCGCAACGGCCGTTCCAGATCCACACGGGCACAGACCGCGTCGAACGCGTCCGCGAACACCCCGTACGCCTCGTACAACTCCCGGCCCATACCCAGCCGCTGCGAGCCCTGGCCGGAGAACAGCAGGGCGGTGGATCCCTCGCGGGCTGTTCCCCGGATGGCCCGGGCGGACGGTTCGTCCGTCGTCAGCGCCGCCAGGGCGTCGGAGTATCCCGCGGCGTCCTCGGCGAGCACGACGGCTCGGTGGGCCAGTCCGAGGCCCGTCGTGGCGAGTGTCCGGCCCACCGCGACGGCGGAGAGATCCGGGTCGTCGCAGAGGTTCATGAGGCCCTGCGCGCGGGCTTCCAGTGCCGCTTCGGAATGGGCCGAGAAGGCCCAGGGCAGTACGGAGTGCTGGGCGGGCGCCGGGGGTGCGGCCGTATCGCCCTGCTCCAGGACGACATGGGCGTTGGTGCCGCTGATCCCGAACGAGGAGACCGCCGCCCGGCGGGGCCGGTCGGCCCGCGGCGTCCACGCGGTGGTCTCGGTGAGAAGGGCCAGCCTGCCCGTGTCCCAGTCGACGGACGGGGAGGGGTGTGCCGCGTGCAGGGTGCGGGGCAGTTCGCCGTGGTGCATCGCCAGGAGCATCTTGATGACGCCGGCGACGCCGGCGGCGGCCTGGGTGTGGCCGATGTTGGACTTCACCGAACCCAGGTAGAGGGGTTCGGAACGGTCCTTGCCGTACGTCGCGAGGAGCGCTTCCGCCTCGATGGGGTCGCCGAGCTTCGTGCCCGTGCCGTGGGCCTCCACCGCGTCGACCTCCGAGGGCCACAGTCCGGCCGAGGCCAGGGCGGCGCGGATCACCCGCTGCTGGGAGGGGCCGTTCGGTGCGGTCAGTCCGTTGGAGGCGCCGTCCTGGTTGACCGCGCTGCCGCGCAGCACCCCCAGCACGCGGCGGCCGTGGGCGCGGGCGTCCGAGAGCCGCTCCAGCAGCAGCAGTCCGGCGCCCTCGCCCCAGCCGGTGCCGTCGGCGTCGGCGGAGAAGGCCTTGCAGCGGCCGTCGGCCGCCAGGCCGCGCTGGTGGGCGAACTCGACGAACGCGGTGGGCGCGGCCATGACCGTGACGCCGCCCGCGAGCGCCATGGAGCACTCCCCCGAGCGCAGCGACTGTGCCGCCAGGTGGAGGGCGACCAGGGAGGACGAGCAGGCGGTGTCCACGGTGAGGGCCGGCCCCTCCAGCCCGTAGGTGTAGGAGATCCGGCCGGACAGCACGCTGGCCGCGCTGCCGGTGGCCACGTGGCCCTCCAGCCCCGATCCGGTGGTGGGGAGGAGCCCGGCGTAGTCCTGGCCGTTCGTGCCCACGAAGACGCCGACGCGGCTGCCCTTGAGGGAGGCGGGGTCCAGGCCGGCCCGCTCGAAGGTCTCCCAGGAGGTCTCCAGCATCACCCGCTGCTGCGGGTCCATGGCCTGCGCCTCGCGCGGGGAGACGCCGAACAGGTCGGCGTCGAAGCCTGCCGCGTCGGGCAGGAAGGCGCCGCGGCGTGCGAAGTCGGGGGCGTCGCGCAGGTCCCAGCCCCGGTCGGCGGGGAAGTCGCCCACCAGGTCGAGGCCTTGGGAGAGCAGCTCCCAGAATTCCTCCGGGGTGGCCGCGCCGGGGAACCGGCAGCCCATCGCGACGATGGCGACGGGGTCCTCCGACGCGGGCGGGGCGGGGAGGCCCGGGGACGCGGCGGCGGGGGCGGCCGCTTCGGCGCCTCCGGTCAGTTCGGCGCGCAGCCGGGCGGCGAGGGCGGCCGGTGTGGGGTGGTCGAAGATCAGGCCGGCCGGGAGCGGGAGTCCGGTGGCGGCCCGCAGGGCGTTGCGCAGCTCGATGGCGGTGAGTGAGTCGAAGCCCAGGTCGCGGAAGGCCTTGTCGGGTGCGACGGTGGCCGCCGTGCCGTGGCCCAGCACGAAGGCGGCCAGGGTGCGCACCAGTTCTTCGGAGATCCGGCGGCGCTCGCCCTCGCCGGCGGCGGCGAGGCGCGCGGCGAGGCCGGTGGCGCCGCCGGAGTCGTCGGCGCTGTCCGGGGTTGCGGTGGGGGCGAGTTCGCGGAGCAGCGGGCTCGGCCGGGCGGCGGTGAAGCCGGCGGCGAACCGTGTCCAGTCGACGTCCGCGACGACGACGGCGGCCGTTCCCTCGCCGTCCGCGGCCGCGCCGCCGAGCATCCGGCTCAGGACGGTGACGGCGAGGTCGGGTGGCAGGGGGGACAGTCCGGAGCGGCGCAGCCGCTGGGTGAGGGCCTCGTCCTCGGCCATGCCGGTCTCGGCCCACGGCCCCCAGCCGATGGACGTGGCGGGCAGCCCCCGGGCGCGGCGGCGTTCGGCGAGTGCGTCGAGGTGGGCGTTGGCGGCGGCGTAGTTGGTCTGGCCCGCCGTGCCGACGGCGCCGGTGAAGGACGAGAAGAGGACGAAGGCGTCGAGGGGGAGTTCGCGGGTGAGGGTGTCGAGGTTCTCGGCGGCGAGGGTCTTGGCCCGGAGCACCTGTTCGAAGCGTTCGGGGGTCAGGCCGTCGAGCACCCCGTCGTCGAGCACGCCGGCCGCGTGGACGACGGCGGTGAGCGGGTGCTGTTCCGGTATCCGGTCGAGCAGGGCGGCCAGGGCGTCGTGGTCGGCGGCATCGCAGGCCACGGCGGTGGCGGTGGTGCCCACTGCCGCCAGTTCGGCGGTCAGTTCCGCGACGCCGGGCGCCTGGGGTCCGCGCCTGCTGACGAGGAGCAGCCGGGTGTGGCCGCGCTCGGCGAGCAGGCGGGCCACCTGGGCGCCGAGTGCGCCGGTGCCGCCGGTGATCAGCACAGTGCCGCCGCCGGTGCGGGGGGCGGGGGTGGCCGGGGGGGTCGGTACGGCGGTGACGAGGCGGCGGGCGAAGACGCCTTCGGCCCGGATGGCGACCTGGTCCTCCTCGTCGCCCGGCTGTGCGGCGCGGGCGGCGAGTACGGCGCAGAGGCGGTTCCCGGCGCGGGCGTCGAGGGTTTCGGGCAGGTCGATCAGTCCGCCCCAGACGTGCGGGAGTTCGAGGGCCGTGCCGCGGCCGAAGCCCCAGATCTGGGCTTGGGCGGGGTCGGGAGGGCCGTCGGCGCGGCCGGTCGAGACCGCGCCGCGGGTGAGGGCCCACAGCGGGACGTCGGCGTCGGCGCAGGCCTGGGTGAGGGCGAGCGTGGCGGCGAGCCCCCGGCCGAGGGCCGATCCCGTGTGCAGGGCGCCGGTGTCGGTTCCCAGCAGGGAGACGACGCCCGCGAGTTCGCCGTGGGAACGCAGCTGGTCGGCGAGGGCGGTCCGGTCGGCGGTGGGGTCGGGCAGGGTGAGGACGGTGGCGCCGCTTCGGCGCAGGGCGTCGGCGACCTGGGTGGTCGGGCTGTCCGGGTCGTCTGCGCGGTCGGGGCCGGCGACGAGCCAGACGCCGTCGAGGACGGCGGGTGCCGGGGCGACGGGTCGCCAGACCGCACGGTAGTACCAGGATTCGACGGCGGCCTCGGTGCGCCGGCGGTCGTGCCAGGAGGCGAGGTGCGGCATCAGGCCGGCCAGCCCGCGCCGGGTCTCGTCGTCGGGCAGCCCCAGGGTGTCGGCGAGCCGGTCGACCTCGCGCCCGGCCACGGCCGTCCAGAATCCGGCCTCGGCCCGTTCGCGGGGGGCCGTGGTGCCGTCGTCGGCCGCGGTCTCGGGCCAGTAGCGGCGGTGCTGGAAGGCGTAGGTCGGCAGCTCGACGGCGCGGCCGCCGAGCGGTGCGACGTACCTGTCCCAGGCGACGTGGGCGCCGTGCACGTACATCTCGGCGATGCCGCGCAGCAGGGTGGTGTGCTCGCCGTGGCCGGAGCGCAGGGCGGGGACGGCGGTCGCGTCCTCGACGAGGTGCGGGACGAGGGCGGACAGGGCGCCGTCGGGGCCGAGTTCGAGGAATCGGGTGGTGTCCGCCTCGTGGGCGCGGCGTACCGCGTCGGCGAAGCGGACGGGTTCGCGGACCTGTCCCACCCAGTAGGCGGGGGTGGCGAGGTCGCCGGGGGCGGTGGTTTCCACCGGGATGCGGGGGGTGTGGTAGGTCAACGACTGGGCGACCGTGGTGAATTCGGCGAGCATGGGTTCCATCAGGTGCGAGTGGAAGGCGTGGGAGACCGCCAGCCGCTTGACCCGGACGCCCTCCCCGCGCAGCCGCTCCTCCAGGACGGCGACGGCCGCGGCGTCCCCCGACACGGTCACCGAGGTGGGGCCGTTGATCGCTGCCGGTTCGACCCCGTCGGGCAGCTCCAGCGTCTCCTCGGCCGCCTCCACGGCGAGCATCGCACCGCCCTCGGGCAGGGCGTCCATCAACCGCCCGCGCGCCGACACCAAGGTGCACGCGTCGTCCAGCGACAGCACCCCGGCCACGTGCGCGGCGGCGAGTTCACCGATCGAGTGCCCCACGAGCACGTCCGGGGTGACCCCCCAGGACTCCAGGAGGCGGAACAACGCCACTTCCAGGGCGAACAGGCCCGCCTGCGTGTAGACGGTCCGCCCCAGCAGACCGGCGTCGTCACCGAACACCACATCCCGCAGCGGCCGTTCCAGGTCCACGCGGGCACAGACCGCGTCGAACGCGTCCGCGAACACCCCGTACGCCTCGTACAACTCCCGGCCCATGCCCAGCCGCTGCGAGCCCTGGCCGGTGAAGAGGAAGCCGGTGCGTCCGGTCGTCGCGGCCGCGGTGGGTGCGTTGCCGCGTCCCGCCGCCAGTGCGTCGAGTTCGTGGAGCAGTTCCTCGCGTCCCGTTCCCAGCACCACCGCCCGGTGCTCCAGTGCCGCGCGGCGGGTCGCCAGGGAGAGCCCGACGTCGGCCGGTTCCTCGGCGGCGGCCGTGGCGCGCAGCCGGGCCGCCTGGGCGCGCAGCCCTTCCGGCGAGGCGCCGCTCAGCACCCAGGGCACGAGGGTGTCCGGCATCCGGGGGGCCGGGAGGGGGGCAGGTTCGTCCGGCGCCTGTTCGATCATGGTGTGCGCGTTGGTGCCGCTGATCCCGAACGAGGAGACCGCGGCGCGTCGGGGGCGTCCGGCCGAAGGCCACTCCCGCTCCTCGGTGAGAAGTTCCACCGCCCCGGCCGACCAGTCCACGTGCGGCGAGGGCTGGTCGGCGTGCAGGGTGCGGGGCAGGACGCCGTGGCGCAGCGCCATGACCGTCTTGATGATCCCGCCGACGCCGGCGGCGGCCTGGGTGTGGCCGATGTTGGACTTCAGCGACCCGAGCCACAGGGGCCGTTCGGCGTCCCGGTCCTGTCCGTAGGTGGCCAGCAGGGCCTCCGCCTCGACCGGGTCGCCGAGTTTCGTGCCCGTGCCGTGCGCCTCCACCAGGTCCACGTCGCCGGGGGTCAGGCCGGCGTCGGCGAGGGCGGCGCGGATGACCCGCTGCTGCGAGGTGCCGTTCGGTGCCGTGAGGCCGTTGGACGCGCCGTCCTGGTTGACGGCCGAGCCGCGCACCACCGCGAGCACGGGGTGTCCGTTGCGCCGTGCGTCGGAGAGCCGCTCCACCAGCAGCACACCGGCGCCCTCGGACCAGCCGGTGCCGTCCGCGTCCGCCGAGAACGACTTGCAGCGTCCGTCGGGCGCGAGTCCCCGCTGCTTGCTGAAGTCCACGAACACACTGGGGGTGGACATCACGGTGACGCCCCCGACGACGGCCATCGAGCACTCGCCCGCACGCAGCGACCGGGCGGCGAGGTGCAGGGCCACCAGGGACGAGGAGCACGCGGTGTCCACCGTCACGGCCGGGCCCTCCAGCCCGTAGGTGTAGGCGATCCGGCCGGACACCACACTGCCGGCGCCTCCGGTGGCCCGGTAGCCCTCGGTCTCGGGAACGGCCTCGGCGGCCGCCGCGTAGTCGTGGTACATGACGCCGGCGAAGACGCCGGTGTCGCTGCCGCGCAGGGCGGCCGGGTCGATGCCGGCCCGCTCGAAGGTCTCCCAGGAGAGCTCCAGCAGAAGCCGCTGCTGGGGGTCCATCGCGAGCGCCTCGCGCGGCGAGATGCCGAACAGTTCCGCGTCGAACTCGGCGGCGTCGTGCAGGAAGCCGCCGTGCCGTGCGTACGTGGTGCCGGGGCTGGAGGGGTCGGGGTCGTGGAGGCGTGCGAGGTCCCAGCCGCGGTCGGTGGGGAAGCCGGTGATGCCGTCGCGGCCTTCCCGGACCATCCGCCAGAGTTCCTCGGGGCTGTCCACCCCGCCCGGGTAGCGGCAGCTCATCGCGACGACGGCGATCGGCTCGTCCGCTCCGGCGGTGTTCCGCCGGCGCGGTACGGCGGGGGCCGCGGCCGTTCCGCTCAGCTCCTCGCGGAGGTGGGCGGTCAGCGCGGCGGGGCTGGGGTGGGAGAAGACCAGGGTGGCGGCCAGCCGCAGTCCGGTGGCGGCGGCCAGCCGGTTGCGCAGTTCGACGCCGGTCAGGGAGTCGAACCCGAGGTCCTTGAAGGTCCGGCCGGTGTCCACACCGGTGCCGGAGGAGTGGCCGAGCACGCCTGCGACGGTCGTCCGTACCAGCTCCTCGACGGCGCGGGTGCGCTCGGGTTCCGGCAGGGCGGCGAGGCCGCCGGTGTCCGCCGCCGGGGCGGTGGCGGCCGAGCGGAGCGCGGGGCG
This sequence comes from Streptomyces sp. V2I9, assembly GCF_030817475.1. Taxonomy (NCBI): domain Bacteria; kingdom Bacillati; phylum Actinomycetota; class Actinomycetes; order Kitasatosporales; family Streptomycetaceae; genus Streptomyces; species Streptomyces sp. V2I9. Next base: position 77,830 of record NZ_JAUSZJ010000003.1, read on the forward strand.
GGCCAGGTGCCGCAGCATCGGCGGTACGGGGCCGTCGCCGGGGGCGGGTTCGGCGGCCATCGCCAGTACGTGGGCGGGCCCGGCGGTCACGGCCGCGTCGAGCAGCCCGGTGCCCCGGCCTGGGTCGAGGGCGCCGCCCAGGGCGGCGAAGCGCGCGCGGTCGCTCGTGCCGAGTCCGGCGGCCATGCCCTCGGTGCCGCCCCACAGTCCCCAGCCCACCGCGACGGCGGGCAGGCCCTCGGCCCGGCGGCGGGCGGCGAGGCCGTCGAGGAAGGCGTTGGCCGCTGCGTAGGAGGCCTGGCCGGCGGTGCCGAAGGAGGCGGCCACGGACGAGAACAGGACGAAGGAGGTGAGGCCGGATCCGCGGGTCGCCTCGTCGAGGAGGGCGGCCGCCTCGGCCTTGGGGCGCAGCACCGCGGCGGCGCGTTCGGGGGTCAGGGAGGTGAGCAGTCCGTCGTCGAGGACGCCCGCGGTGTGGACGACGGAGGTGATGGGGTGGTCGGCGAGCACCTGGTCGAGGTCGGCCCGGTCGGCGGCGTCGCCGGCGATGACCGTCACGGTGGCGCCCCGCGCGGTCAGTTCGGCGGCGAGGTCGGCGGCGCCCGGCGCTTGGGGGCCGCGCCGGCTGAGCAGGACCAGGTCCGTGACCTGGTGTGCGGTGACCAGGTGGCGGGCGACGCGGGCGCCCAGCGCCCCGGTGCCCCCGGTGATCAGGACGGTGTCGTGCGGGCCCCAGGGCTGGTCGGCGCCGGCCCGCAGCCGTGTGGCGCGGGGGGTCAGCAGGGTGCCGGAGCGCAGGGCGGTCTGCGGGGTGTCCAGGGGCAGGCCGGCGGCGAGGGCGGCGGCCGAGGCGGCCGTGCCGTCCAGGTCCGTCAGGCCGAACCGGCCGGGGTGTTCGGCCTGTGCGGACCGCAGCAGGCCCCAGACCGCGGCGGCGGCGGGGTCGACGCTCTCGCCGTCGGCTGTGGCGACGGCGTTCCGGGTGACGACGAGCAGCCGGCTGTCGGAGAAGCGCTCGTCGTCCGCCCAGGCGCGGACCAGGCCGAGTGCGGCGGTGACCGTGTCGTGCGTGCGCCGGGCGAGGGCGGAGCCGCCGGCGGCCGGGTCCGGGCCGGTGCCGACGCAGGCCAGCAGCGTGCCGGGGGCGGCCTCCACGTCCGCCAGGGCGGTCAGGGCGGGGAAGGGGCCTGCCGCGGTGAGCGTGTCGAGGAGGTCGGTGGTGCCCACCGGCAGGGCCGCGAACGGTACTTCGCGGTTCCCGTCGCCTGCGGGGGTCCAGTCGATGCCGTAGAGCACCCCGAAGGAGGCGTCGCCGAGCCGTTCGGCGGTCACGGGCCGGAAGGCGAGCGAGCGTACCGTCAGCACGGGCGCGCCCGTCGGGTCGGCGAGGCGGACCGTGTACGCGTCGGGGCCGTTGCGGACCAGGGTGACGTGCAGCGTGGTGGCGCCGACGGCGTGCCGGGTCACGTCGGACCAGGCGAACGGCAGGAGGGTCGCGCCGTCCTCGCGGAGGAGGCCGGTGGCGCCGAGCGCGTGCAGCGCCGCGTCGTACAGCACGGACTGCGGCCCTGGCGGCAGTTCGACCTCCGCGTACACGGTATCCCCGTCGCGCCAGGCGGCGCGCAGGCCCTGGAAGGCGGGGCCGTAGGAGAGGCCGGCCGCGGCGAGGGTGTCGTAACCGGGCGGGGTGGCCGTGCCCGTGGGGTGCCAGGGGTCGTCCGTGGCGGGGGTGTCCCCGGGGAGGCGGGCCGGTTCCAGGACGCCGGTGGCGTGGGTGGTCCAGGGTGCTCCGGGGTCGCCGTCGGGGCGGCTGTGGATCTCGACCGTCCGGTCGGTCACGGTCATCTGGAGCTGGACGGCACCGTGTTCGGGCAGGATCAGGGGCTCGCGGAGGGTCAGTTCGGCGAGTCCCGGCAGTCCCGCGCCGGCTCCCGCGTGGAGGGCGAGATCGACCAGGGCGGTTCCGGGCAGCACGGTCCGCCCGTGGACGACGTGGTCGGCCAGCCAGGGGTGCGTGGTGAGGCCGACGGCGCCGGTCCAGACGAGTCCGCGCTCGCCCGCCAGGGGAACGACGGCGCCCAGCAGGGGGTGTCCGGCCGTGACCAGGCCGGCGGCGGCCAGGGCGGTGGCGGAGGAGGTCCGGGAGGTCCAGTGGCGGGTGCGCTGGAAGGCGTAGGAGGGCAGTTCGACGGGGCGGGTGTCCCGGCCGGTGCCGGCGACGGCCCTCCAGTCCGGTGCCCCGCCGCGGGTCCACAGCACGGCGGCGGTGTGGGCGGCCCCGGTGTCGTCCTGGTCCCGGCGCAGCAGCGGTACGGCGAGGGCCTCGTCGAGGACCGCCGGGACGAGGGCGGACAGGGTGCCGTCGGGGCCGAGTTCGAGGAATGTCCGTACCTCGCGGAGGGAGGCGAGGGCGTCGGCGAAGCGGACGGGTTCGCGGACCTGTCCGACCCAGTAGGCGGGGGTGGCCGGGTCGCCGGGGGCGGTGGTGAGGATCGGGATCTGCGGGGTGTGGTACGTCAACGACTCGGCGACCGTGGCGAATTCGGCGAGCATGGGTTCCATCAGGTGCGAGTGGAAGGCGTGGGAGACCGCCAGCCGCTTGACCCGGACCCCCTCCCCGCGCAGCCGCTCCTCCAGGACGGCGACGGCCGCGGCGTCCCCGGAGACGGTCACCGAGGCGGGGCCGTTGACGGCGGCGAGGTCCACCCCGTCGGGCAGCGTCAGGGCTTCCTCCGCCACTCCCACGGCGAGCATCGCCCCACCCTCCGGCAGGGCGTCCATCAACCGCCCGCGCGCCGACACCAAGGTGCACGCGTCGTCCAGGGACAGCACCCCGGCCACATGCGCGGCGGCCAGCTCACCGATCGAGTGCCCCACGAGCACGTCCGGGGTGACCCCCCAGGACTCCAGGAGGCGGAAGAGGGCCACTTCCAGGGCGAACAGGCCCGCCTGCGTGTAGACGGTCCGCCCCAGCAGACCGGCGTCGTCACCGAACACCACATCCCGCAGCGGCCGTTCGAGCTCCACGCGGGCACAGACCGCGTCGAACGCGTCCGCGAACACCCCGTACGCCTCGTACAACTCCCGGCCCATGCCCAGCCGCTGCGAACCCTGGCCGGAGAAGAGGAAGCCGGTGCGTCCGGTCGTCGCGGTTCCGTGCAGTACGCCGGCCGTGTCGTGGCCTTCGGCCACCGCGTCCAGGCGGGCCGCCAGTTCCTCGCGGTCGGCGGCGAAGACGGCCGCGCGGTGGTCGAGAGGGAAGCGGGTGATCGCCGACGACCGTGCGATCGCGGTCAGCGGCACGGACGGTTCGGCGTCCAGGAAGGCGCGCAGCCGGGCCGCCTGGCCGCGCAGGGCGGCGGTGCCGTGCCCCGAGAGGAGCACGGGAAGCGCAGGGCCGGGCTCCGGGTCCTCCTGGTCCGGGGCGGCCGGTTCGGGTGCCGCCTCGATGACCGCGTGGGCGTTGGTGCCGCTGATGCCGAACGAGGAGACACCGGCCCGGTGCGGCCGGTCCGCGGGGGGCAGGGTCACGTTCTCGGTGAGCAGTTTCACGGCGCCCGCCGACCAGTCCACGTGCGGTGAGGGTTCGTCGGCGTGCAGGGTGCGGGGCAGGATGCCGTGGCGCAGGGCCATGACCGTCTTGATGACGCCGGCGACGCCGGCGGCGGCCTGGGTGTGGCCGATGTTGGACTTCAGCGACCCGAGCCACAGGGGCCGTTCGGCGTCCCGGTCCTGTCCGTAGGTGGCCAGGAGTGCCTGCGCCTCGATCGGGTCGCCCAGCCTGGTGCCGGTGCCGTGGGCCTCCACCGCGTCCACGTCGGAGGGTTTCAGGCCGGCCGCGTCGAGGGCCGCCCGGATGACCCGCTGTTGTGCCAGGCCGTTGGGTGCGGTCAGTCCGTTGGAGGCGCCGTCGGAGTTGACGGCGGAGCCGCGCAGCACGGCCAGGACGGGCTGGCCGTCGGCCAGGGCGTCGGACAGGCGTCGCAGGACGAGCACGCCCGCGCCCTCGGACCATCCGGTGCCGTCGGCCCGTGCTCCGAACGCCTTGCAGCGGCCGTCCGGGGAGAGGCCGTCCTGCCGTGCGAACTCGACGAGGACGCCGGGTGTGGCCATCAGGGTGACGCCGCCCGCCAGGGCCGTGGAGCACTCCCCCGCGCGCAGCGACTGTGCGGCCAGGTGCAGGGCCACCAGGGAGGACGAGCAGGCGGTGTCCACGGTCACCGCCGGGCCCTGGAACCCGTAGGCGTAGGCGATCCGGCCGGAGGCGACGCTGGCGGTGGTGCCGGTCAGCAGGTAGCCCTCGGAGCTCTCGGCGGGCTCGTGCATCCGGGGGCCGTAGTCCTGCGCGGTGGCTCCGACGAAGACGCCGGTGCGGCTGCCACGCAGGTCGGCCGGTGCGGTGCCGAGCCGTTCCAGGGCCTCCCAGGTGACTTCGAGGAGCAGGCGTTGCTGCGGGTCCATGGCGGCGGCCTCGCGCGGCGAGATGCCGAAGAGTCCGGCGTCGAAGCCGGCGATGTCGTCCAGGAACCCGCCGGCCGTGGGGAGGGGGGTGTCCAGGGCGGCCAGGGACGTCTGCCAGCCCCGGTCCTCGGGGAGGCCGCTCAGGACCTCGCGGCCCCGGGACAGTGTTTCCCACAGGGCCGCGGGCGAGTCGATGCCGCCGGGGAAGCGGCAGGCCATGGCGACGATGGCGACGGGGTCGGCGGCGTCGGCGGGTCCGGCGGAGGCCGGGGCGGCGGCGTCCTCGCCGCGCAGCGCGTCGCACAGCCGGTGGGCGGCCGCGGCCGGGGTGGGGTGGTCGAAGAGGAAGGTGGGCGGCAGGGTGATCCCGGTGGCGGCGGCGAGCCGGTCGCGCAGCTCGACCAGGGTCAGGGAGGCGATCCCGAGGGACTTGAAGGTCTGCTCCGGGTCGATGTCCCCGGCCGCGGTGAAGCCGCCGACCACGGCGGCGTGGGAGCGGACCAGTTCCAGCACCGTGCCGCGGGCGGACCGCGGGGAGAGGGCGCGCAGCCGGTGGCGCAGGGAGTCGTCCGGGTCCGTGGCCGTGTCGGCGCCGGTGTCCGGGGCGGCGGTGTCCCGCGCGGGGTCGCCGGAGCCGCTCCCCTGCGCGGTCGCGGTGCCGGGCCGCCAGTGGCGCTCCCGCTGGAAGGCGTAGGTGGGCAGGTCCACGACCGCACCCGGCGGGGCGGGCAGACGGACGTCCCGGCCGTGGGCGAGGAGTTCGGCGGCGGATCCGAGCAGCCGCGCGCGTCCTCCCTCGCCTCGGCGCAGTGAGCCGACGACCGCGGTGTCGGGCACGTCCAGTTCGGCCAGGGTGTCGCGTACGGCGGCCACCAGCACCGGGTGCGGGGTGGCTTCGACGACGAAGCGGAAGTCCTCCTCGGCCAGCCGTCGCACGGCGGTGGAGAACTCGACGGTGGAGCGCAGGTTGCGGTACCAGTAGACGGCGTCCAGGCCGGCCGTGTCGGTCCACTCCCCGGTGACGGTGGACAGGAACGGCAGCTCGGAGGTGCGGGGTTCGATGTCCGCGAGCGCGGCCAGCAGCTCGTCGTGGATGAGTTCGACCTGTGCCGAGTGCGAGGCGTAGTCGACGGGGATGCGCCTGGTCTCGACGCCGTGCGACACGCAGTGTGCCGCGAAGGTGTCGAGGGCGTCGACCGGTCCCGAGACCACGACGGCGGTGGGCCCGTTGTCGGCGGCGATCGAGAGGGCGGGTGCGTCGTCGAGCCAGGGGCGGACCTGTGCGGCCCCGGCCTGTACGGAGAGCATGCCGCCCTGCCCGGCCAGGGCGCCGATGGCCCGGCTGCGCAGGGCGACCACCTTGGCCGCGTCCTCCAGTGACAGGGCGCCGGCCACGCAGGCCGCGGCGATCTCGCCCTGGGAGTGTCCGGCGACGGCGTCGGGCACGACCCCCAGCGACCGCCAGGTCTCGGCGAGCGCCACCATCACGGCGAAGAGCGCGGGCTGCACCACGTCGACCCGGTCCAGGGTGGGCGCGCCCTCGGCGCGGCGCAGGACGTCCGTGAGCGAGTAGTCGGTGTGCGGGGCGAGCGCTTCGGCGCAGGCGTGGATGGTGCGGGTGAACACCTCGTCGGTGTCGAGGAGTTCGGTGGCCATGTCGGGCCACTGCGAGCCCTGCCCGGAGAAGATCATGGCGAGGCGTCCGGTGCGGGCGGTGCCCTCGCTGATGCCTGCCGCCGGCAGTCCGGCGGCGACGGCGTCGAGCTGTGCGAGCAGCTGCTCGCGGTCCGCGGCGAGGAGCACGGCGCGCCGGGCGAAGCGCGTGCGGGTGGTGGCGGTCGAGTGCGCCACGTCCGCCACGTCCAGGCCGGCGCTCTCCACCGCGTCCTTGAGCCGGGCGGCCTGGGCGCGCAGGGCCTGCGCGGTGCGGCCGGAGACGAGCACGGGGACGGGGAGGGTGCTGCCCTCGGGGGCCGGGGCGGTGGCCGGGGTGGCCGCCGGGGCGGGAGCCGGGCCCAGGACCAGGTGGCAGTTGGTGCCGCCCATGCCGAAGGAGCTGACTCCGACGAATCCCTCGCCGCCCAGGGGGGCCGCCTCGGTCTGGACGCGCAGGTTCAGCCGTTCCAGGGGGATGCCGGCGGGCGCGGACCGGAAGTTGAGGCTCGGCGGCACGGTGTTCCGCTCGACGGCGAGCGTGGCCTTCAGCAGGCCGGCGATGCCGGCGGCGCCCTCGAGGTGTCCGATGTTGGTCTTCACGGAGCCGACGGGCAGCGGGGTGGTGCGTGCGGTGCCGAGGGCGGCGCCGAGGGCCGCGGCTTCGACGGGGTCGCCGACGGGGGTACCGGTGCCGTGCAGTTCGACGTAGCCGACCGCGTCCGGGGTGATCCCGGCGCGGGCGTGGGCGGCGCGCAGGACGGCTTCCTGGGCGGCGGCGCTGGGGGTGGTGAGGCTGGGGCCGCCGCCGTCGTTGTTGACGGCGCTGCCGTGGATGACCGCGTGGATCCGGTCGCCGTCGGCGAGGGCGCGGGTCAGCGGTTTGAGGAGGACGACCGCGCCGCCCTCGCCGCGGACGAATCCGTTGGCGCGTTCGTCGAAGGTGAAGCAGCGGCCGTCCGGGGAGAGTCCGCCGAAGCGCAGGGCGGAGACGGTGCTGTCGGGGGCCAGGATGAGGTTGACGCCACCGGCCAGGGCCAGGTCGGACTCGCCGCGTGCCAGGCTTTCGCAGGCGAGGTGGACGGAGACCAGGGAGGAGGACTGGCCGGCGTCGACGGTGAGGCTGGGGCCGTGCAGTTTGAGGGTGTAGGACAGGCGGTTGGCGATGAGGCCGCGCTGGAGTCCCGGCATGGAGTGCCGGTCGAGGCCCGCGTCGCCTTCGCGGTGCAGGAGGGCGGCGTAGTCGTCCCAGATCGCGCCGAGGAAGACACCGGTGCGGCTGCCGCCGAGGTCGGCGGGGATGTGGCGGGCGTCCTCCAGTGCCTCCCAGGCGAGTTCGAGGGCGAGGCGCTGCTGCGGGTCGGTGGCGGCGGCCTCGCGCGGGGAGATGCCGAAGAAGGCGGCGTCGAAGTCGGCGGCCTGTTCGATGAATCCGCCGCGGGTGGCGCCGGGAACGCGCGCGCGGTCGGAGGGGGTCTCGGTGATCGCGTCGGTCCCCGTGGCGAGCAGGTCCCACAGCGCTGCCGGTCCGGGCGCGCCGGGCAGCCTGCACGCGTACCCGATGATCGCGAATGCCTCGGAACCACCGGTGTACGTATCCGACATGAATGCCCCGAAATCACTTGACGGCGCGAGGTCGCCGGTCCCGAACCCGGCCGGCTGCCGGAGCAGGTGGCCACGCGCCCACCGTGTTCCGGCCGCTCTTCCTCGACTGAAGCACCCCGACGCTAGCCAGGGGCCCGACGAGCGGCCAACCCCTAGCCTTCGCGCCGCCGCCCCTGACCAGGTGACTAGGGGGCGGCGCGGTGCTGCTCAGGGGTGGGGGTGCGGGGCGGCCGGTGTACCTCCGGGGGCCTGGGGCGGGCGGCCCGGCGCGGAGCGCTCCGCCGGTGGGGGCGGTCAGCCGAGGATGCCCTGCCGGTACGCGGCGGCCACGGCGGCGGCCCGGTCCCTCGCGTCCAGCTTGTCGTAGATGTGGGTCAGATGCGTCTTGACCGTCGCTTCGCTGATGAACAGTTCACGAGCGATCTCCCGGTTCGACGTGCCGCGCGCCACGTGTTCCAGCACCTGGAGCTCCCGCGCGGAGAGCGTGGCGTCGGCGGGCGGTGCGGCGGGCCGTCGTACCGCCGTGACCAGGCGTGAGGCGACCGCCGGGGACAGTACGGTGCGGCCCTCGGCCGCCGCCCGGATGGCGGCGAACAGCTCGTCGCGCAGCGCGTCCTTCAGCAGGTAGCCCGTCGCCCCGGCCTCGATCGCGGGGAGGGTGTCGGAGTCGGTGTCGTAGGTGGTGAGCACCAGCACGCGGGCCCGTGCGCCACGCCGGGTGAGTTCGGCGATGGCCTCCACGCCGCTGCCGGCGGGCATGCGCAGGTCCATCAGGACGACGTCGGGGTCCAGGCGCAGCGTCATCTCCACCGCTTCCGTGCCGCCGGATGCCTCTCCGAGCACGGTGAAGCCGGCCGCGGGTTCCAGGATGCCGCGCAGTCCGTCGCGCACCACCGGGTGGTCGTCGACGATCAGCAGGGTGATCCCCCCGTTGTCCTCAGCGTTCATGGGGCACCGACGGGACGCGTGCGGACACGGCGGTGCCCAGGCCCGGTTCGGACTCCACGGTCAGCTCCCCCGCCAGCCGCTCCGCGCGGGCGCGCATGCCTTTCAGGCCGAAACCGGAGGCGGTGCCGGGCTCGGGCAGGGCGGACGGGTCGAAGCCCTGGCCGTCGTCGCGCACGTCGAGGACGACCTCCTCGCCCATGTAGGACAGGGTCACGCCGACGCGGCCGGCCTTCGCGTGGCGTGCCGCGTTGGACAGGGCTTCCGCCGCGATGCGCAGCAGCGTCGCCTCCACCTCGTCGTGCAGGGGCTCGTCGGAGCCGGTGAGGGTGAACTCGGCGTGTACGCCGGTGTGTTCGGACCAGCGGGTGACGGTCTTCTTCAATGCCTCGGGCAGGTCGTCCTCGGCCAGGGCGACGGGCGCGAGGTTGGCGACGGCCCGGCGTGCCTCGCCGAGGCTGTGGCGGGCCAGTTGCAGGGCTCGTTCGGCGTGGGCGCGGGCCATGCCCTGTTCCCGGGTGTCGGTGACGACCTGGAGCTGGGTGATGACACCGGTCAGGTCCTGGGCGACGGTGTCGTGGATCTCGGCCGCCAGGCGGCGGCGCTCGTCGGCGATCCCGGCCTCGCGTGCCTGGAGCATGAGCTGGTCGTGCAGGGCGGCGTTCTCCACCAGGGCCCGCTCCAGCGCGAGGTTGGCGTGCTCCAGCTCGCGGATGGTCGCCACCCGCTTCCGGGCGCGGTCCTCCTCCTTCCCCGCGTCCTGCTGGACGGTCAGGAAGATGCCCAGGTTGACGGCGACCAGCATGCCGTAGAACACCCATTTCGCCGTGTTGTCGGGCGGCAGGCCCCCGATCTGCGCGCCGGCGATCGTCGCGGCGGTGGCCAGCAGGCCGAGGGGGACCCAGCGGCGGGGCACCAGACGTTCGGTGTCGAAGCATCCGGCCGCCGCGTAGAAGGCGCAGAACGGGTTGATCCAGGCCAGGCCGAACGCCAGGGCCGAGCGCAGTGTGTAGTAGACGGCGCCGGCGGCGCCGGGGCCGGGGCGGCTGCGTGCCGACCGGTCCCACCACAGCTGCAGGAGGAGCGCCGCGGCGGCGAGTATCCCTGCCGCAATCCACTCGGCGCGGTCCATGCCGACCAGGGACGAGGTCGCGGCGGCGAGCACCAGACCGACGCCGAGGAGGACGGGGGGGCTGAAGCGCAGGAGTGAGCGCGACGGGGCGTCGGGCGCGGCCTGCGCCTCGGTGACCGGGGGGGATGCGTCGGGTGCCACGCCCTCAGTGTCGGCCATGGCACCCGGCGCGCGGGGCACGTTCGTCACTCCCAGCGGAACCAGCGCGTGGCGCACACGGACAGCACCAGCGTCCACAGGGCCAGTACGCCGAGGTGGATCCAGTCCGGCCAGTCGCCGGCGGTGGCCTGGTTGAGGGCCTGGGCGGCGGCACCGAAGGGCAGCTTCTCCACGATGTCGGCCATCAGTTCGGGCATCTGCTGGATGGGCATGTAGACGCCGGCGGCGAGCATCGCGGGGAAGAACACCGAGAGGCTGACCGCCTGGGCGATCTTCACGGTGGGGGACAGCGCGGAGATCAGCGCGCCGAGCGCCAGCAGGCACACCACCGCCAGCAGCAGGGTCAGCGCGTAGCCCGCGACCTGGGTCGGCAGGGCGACGCCGGAGACGATGCGCCCGACCGCCAGGGTGGCCACGGCGGAGAACAGCGAGGCGACGGCGTGCAGTCCCACCTGGGCGCCGAGAACGGCGGTGGGGCGCATGGGGGTGGTGGACATGCGGCGCAGGATGCCGCGCTCGCGGTAGCCGGTGATCACCGGGGGCATGGCCATCAGACCGGCCATGATCATCGAGAGGAGCACGGCGACGGGCACGTAGGCCTCGACGGTGGTGAGGCCGCCGAGCTCCTTCATGGGCTCGGTCATGGACGGGATGAAGCCGAGGACCACCAGCAGCAGCGTGGGGAAGGCCATGACCCAGAACACCGAGCCGGGCTCGCGGAAGAACAGGATCAGTTCGGCGCGCAGCACGGCCCGTCCGGTCCGGGACGCGCCGGTGGTGGAAGGTACCGAGGGTGCGGTGGCGGCGCTCATGCGTCGGCTCCCGTCAGGTTGAGGAAGGCGTCATCGAGGGTGGAGTCGGTGACGCGCAGTTGGTGGGCGCTCACCCGGTTGCGGGCGAGCAGGCTGATCACCGCGTTGACGGTCTCGTCGGTGCCGGCGAGGGTGACCCTTCCCTCGCGGATCGTGACGTTGGCGAGGCCCGGCAGGGCGGCGAGGACGTCTTCCTCCAGGGGGCGGGAGGGGGTGAAGGAGATGACGGTGCCGCTCGCGGTCTGGGCGACCAGGCCGGAGGGGGTGTCCAGGGCGGCGACCCGGCCGCGGTCGAAGATCGCGACCCGGTCGCACAGCCGCTGCGCTTCCTCCATGAAGTGGGTGACGAGGAGGATGGTGACGCCGCTGGCCCGGACGTCCTCGATCAGCGACCACACCTCGCGCCGGGCGCCCGGGTCCAGGCCGGTCGTCAGCTCGTCCAGGACGACGACCCGCGGGTTGCCGATCAGGGCGAGCGCGATGGCCAGCCGCTGCTTCTGGCCGCCGGACAGCTGCGCGAACCGGGTGTCGAGCTTCTCCTCCAGGCCCAGGCGGGCGGCCAGGACCCGCCAGTCGGCGGGGTTGGGGTAGCAGCCGGCGTACAGCTGGAGCGACTCGGTGACGGTGAGCTTGCCCTGCAGCTCGCTCTCCTGCAGCTGCGCGCCCATGATGAGGGTCGTCTTCGCCCGGTCGGCGACCGGGTCCAGTCCGCACACGCGGATCGTGCCGCTGTCCGGGACGCGCAGTCCGAGGATGGACTCGACGGTGGTGGTCTTGCCGGCGCCGTTGGGGCCGAGGACCCCGAAGATCTCGCCCTCCTCCACCGCGAGGGAGACGCCGTCCACGACGGGGCGTCCGCCGTAGCTCTTGCGCAGGTCGCTCACTTCAATGAGAGTCATGCTTCCACCGTGCCGGTCCGGGCCGCTCCGGCACATCGCCCATCACGCTCGCAGGGGGATCAACCGATCGGTTGATCCCCCTTACGCCACCCCTACCGCACGACCCCTATGCCCCCGACACCGTCTCGGGGTTTTCCCCCGGGGCCCCGGATCGGGCCGCGGGTGCGGTGGTTCCGACGAACAGGCCGCGCGGTGCGAGCGGGTGCTTGACGTACTCGACCTCGCAGCCCGCGCGGGCGAAGGAGCTCTCGTACTCGTCGCGGGTGAACAGCGTGGTGCGGTGCACGTCGGAGAAGTGCGTGATGCCGCTCTCGGCCGAGGCCACCAGGTAGTGCACCTCCATGTGGCTGACCCCGCCGTCCCGGACGGAGTGGGAGAGGCGGACGTAGGTGCGCCCGCCCGACTCGACCGTGTCGGTGCCCACGTAGCCCTCCAGGAAGTCCTCGGGGAGCCAGAAGGGTTCGATGACGATGACGCCGCCCGGTACGAGGTGGCGGGCGAAGCTGGTGAGGGTGGCGGTGAGTTCGTCGGTGTCGGCGCAGTACGCCACCCCGCTGAACAGGCTCACCACCGCGCCGAAGGTGCGGTCGAGGGCGAAGTCGCGCATGTCGCCCCGGTGGATGGGGACCCCGGTGTTCTTCCGGGCCAGCTGCACCATGTCCTCGGACAGATCGAGGCCCTCGACGTGCCCGAACGAGGCGGCGAAGTGCGCGAGGTGATCGCCGGAGCCGCAGGCGACGTCCAGGAGCGAGTCGGCCTCCGGCAGCCGCTCCCGTACCAGGGACGTCACCAGTGCGGCCTCGCCCGTGTAGTCCTTGCCCCGGCCCCGGTAGAAGGCCTCGTACATCTCGCCGCGGTCGTAGATGCTCTCGTGCCGTTCAGTCGTCACGCGTCTGCTCCTTGCGGTCGTGGGGTCGTCCGTGTGTCCGCTCGCCCGTCGCCTCGCCCGTCCGTCCCCTCGGGGCCGTCGGCGGCTCCGGTGCCGGGAAGGCGTGCGGTGCGCACGAACTCGTCGTAGTCGTAGAGGTAGTCGTCCAGTTCGTACGGGGCCGAGGCGAGCACCAGGCAGGTCGCCTCGGGTGAGAAGTCGGCGAACTCGGTCCACACGCCCGGCTCCACGTGGAGCGCCCGGTCCGGGCGGTCCAGGCGTACCCGGGCGCGCGAGAAGCCGTCGTCCACGACCACCTCGAAGGCCCCGGTGGCGGCCACGACGAGTTCGTGCAGTTCCCGGTGCATGTGCAGCCCTCTGACGGCCTGCCGGGGCACTCCGTGCACGAAGAAGACCCGCTCGATCGGGAAGTCGACCTGCTGTCCCCGCTCGATGACGGTGAGCGAGCCGCGCGGGTCGGTGTTGTCCGGGAGCGTGACGAGACGGCAGCCGCGTACCGCCTCAAGGGGCGCCTCGGGGCTCTGGTCAGGGGCCATGGGGGCCTTCCTCGGTGTGTGGGACGGGGGCGGTGCGGGTGCGCGGGGCAGGCCGCGGGCTCCGGCGCGGGGCCGGCCGGTGTGCGGGTGGGGTGGGTTTCGCCGCGGTCATCGGGGCAGCTCCTCGATCCACCGGTGGACCGCGCGGGCCGTGGTCCCGGCGTGCTCGGCCATCATCGTGAAGTGGTCGCCCGGTACGTCGACGATGTCGCGGGCCGCCTTCCACGAGCTGCGCCAGTCACGGCCGTCGGCGGGCTCGCGCAGCGGCCGGGAGGCGCGCAGCAGAAGGGTGGGGATGCGGCTGTCGGGGCGCGGGGCCTCCCAGAACAGGCCGCCGTACCAGGTCATCGCGGTGAGACGGCTGTCGTCCATGGGCACGAACTGTTCCGCCCGGTCGAAGACTCCTTCGGAGAGTTCGGCGCTCCAGTCCGCCATCACCGGGTCGTCCAGCCGGTAGATGTCGGCCAGCACCAACCCGGCCGGTGGCGCGCCGAGTTCGGTCAGGCGCACCGCCAGCCGGTGGGCGAGGACGGCGCCGCCGGAGTGCCCGAAGAGGACGACCGGTGTGTCCTGCGCGTGGGCGAGGATGCCCCGGGCCTGCCAGTCCAGGGCGACTTCGGCGGTCGCGGGCAGCAACTCGCCGCGTCCGTAGCCGAGGACGGGCACCGCGGCGACCGGCCGGGTGCCGCGCAGCGGCGCGGCGAGCCGGACGAACTCCTGGGGGCCGCCGCCGGCGGTCAGGCCGCTGACGCAGATCAGCGGTTCGGGCGCCGGTCCGTCGGCCAGGGTGGTGAGCGCGGCCGGTCCGCCCGCCTGGGCCACATCGGCGGCCGTCGGCCGGAACTTCGCCGTTTCGCCGACGAGTTCGAGGAATTCCTTGATCCGTCCGGTGCTCACGGCTTCCCGGTAGAGGGAGTCCAGCAGGCCGACCGGGTTCCGGTCGGTGGGCGAGATGCCGAGCGTGACGGCGGGCTCCGCGCCGGCCGGGGACCCGCCGCCGGGCGCCGTGGCGGCGAGGTGGCGGGCGAGGGCGGCGGGCGTGGGGTGGTCGAAGACGACGGTGCCCGGCAGCGACAGGCCCGTCGCCCGCTCCAGTGTGCCGCGGATCTCCAGTGCGGCGAGCGAGTCGACGCCCAGTTCCAGGAACTGCCGGTCGGGGGCGACGGCCGCGGCGTCGGTGTGCCCGAGCACCGTGGCAGCTGTGTCGCGGACGAGGTCCAGGGCCGCCCTGTGCCGGTCCGGGCCGGTGAGGCCGGGGGCCGCGGCCGGTTGCGGTTCCGGGTCGCGCACGGTGGCGGACAGGGCCCGTACCGGGGGGAGTTCGTCGAAGAGCGGACGGTGCCGGGTCAGGGTGTAGGCGCGGTGGAAGCGTTCCCAGTCCACGTCGGCGACGACGGCGCAGGGTGCCGGAGCGGCCACGGCCTCGCGCAGGGCGGACCAGACCGTGCCGGGGTCCAGGGGGCGCAGGCCGAGTCGCTGTGCGGCGGTGTTCTCCTCCCCCGTCGCCCACGGTCCGAAGGAGACGGAGGTCGCGGGCAGGCCGAGGGAGTGCCGGTGTGCGGCGAGGGCGTCCATCCGGGCTCCCTCGGCGGCCCGTACGGCTGCTCCGGTACCGCCCCAGACGCCGGTCACCGAGGAGAGCAGGACGAACGCCCGGAGGCCGGGGGTCAGTTCGCGGGTGACCTCGTGCAGCACCCGGGCGCCGTCGGCCGCGGCGGCCGCGTGCAGGTCGCCGGGGTCCAGTTCCGTCCAGGGGGTGTCCTCGCCCGCGCCGACCGCGTGGAACACGGCGGTGAGGGGCCGGCCGGCGGGGATCGCCGCCAGCACCCCGGTGACGGCGGCCCGGTCGGTGACGTCCGCGGCGGCGAAGGTGACGTCGACGGGCAGGCTCTCGGCGAACTCGCGGGCGCCGGGCGCCTCGGCGCCCCGGCGGCCGAGCAGGATCAGGTGTTCGGCTCCGTCCGAGGCGAGCGCCGTGGCGAGCGCCCGGCCCCGGCGGCCGGTTCCGCCGGTGACCAGCACGGTGCCCGAGGGCTGCCAGGGGGCGGCGGCGGGCGGCGGGGCGGTGACGATCCTGCGGGCCATGGGCGTGGCGCGCAGGGCGATCTGGTCCTCGCCGGCGCCGCCGGCGGCGAGGAGCGCGGCCAGCCGGGCCGCGGTCCTCGGGTCGGGGTGGGCGGGCAGGTCCACCAGGCCGCCCCAGCGGTGCGGGGCCTCCAGCCCCAGGGTGCGGCCCAGTCCCCAGACGGCGGCGCGGGCGGGGACGGCGGGCGGGTCGGCCGGGCCGGTGGCGACCGCGCCCGTGGTCAGGCACCACAGGGGTGCGTCCGCCGCGATGTCGCCGAGTGTCCGGGCGAGGGTGAGGACGTCGCCGGGCTCCGCTGCCAGGCAGAGCACTCCGGTGACCGCCGGGTCGTCGTCGCAGGCGCGCCGCAGTGCCTCGGCGCGGGTCTCCCCGCTGCCGCCGGCGTCGGGTACCTCGGTCACGCGCATGCCCTGCTCGCGCAGCAGCGCGAGCAGGCCGGCGGCGCTCCGGTCCCCGGCGGTCACCGCGAGCCAGGTGCCGTGCGGCACCGCCTGCTCCGGCTCCGGCAGGGGGCGCCAGGTCACCTGGTGGCGGTCGGTGCGTGCGGCGTCCGGTGCCGGGGCGGGGTGGGGCTCGGGCCAGTAGCGGCGCCGCTGGAAGGCGTACGTCGGCAGGTCCGGGCGGGGCCCGGTGGCGGGTCCCAGGAGCGCGTCCCAGCCGATGGGGACTCCGGCCGTGTGCAGGCGGGCGACGGCGGTGAGCAGCGCGGCGGGCTCCTGCCCGCCGGAGCGCTGGAGCGCCACGCAGAGGGTGTCGGTGGTGGGGTCGAGGGAGCGGGCGTGTTCCAGGGTCCGCTCCAGCGGGACGGTGAGCGCGGCGCCGGGCCCGATCTCGGCGAAGCGGGTCACGCCCTGGTCGAGGAGGGTGTTGACGGCGTCGCGGAAGCGGACGGTGGCGCGTATCTGGCGGACCCAGTACTCCGGGGTGGACATCGAGCCGTCGTCGGGGAGGCCGGTGACGGTGGACACCAGGGGGATGCGGGCGGGGTGGTAGTGAAGGGACGCGGCCACGGCGGCGAAGTCGTCCTGTACGGGGTCCATGCGCGGGGAGTGGAAGGCGTGCGAGACGTCCAGGAAGCGGACCCTGCGGCCGGTGAGCCCTTCTTCCCCGGCCAGTTCCGCCAGGGCGTCGGCGTCACCGGAGAGGACGATGTCGTCGCGGCTGTTGACGGCGGCGACCGCGGCGCGGGCCTCGTAGCCGCTCAGCGCGGCGCACGCCTCGGCCTCGGTCATGCGCACGGACATCATCGCGCCGCCCTCGGGCAGTGCTCCCATGAGCCGTGCGCGGGCGGACACCAGGGTGCAGGCGTCGGCGAGCGGGAGGACGCCGGCGACGTGCGCGGCGGCGATCTCGCCCACGGAGTGCCCGGTCAGCCGGTCGGGGGCCAGGCTCCAGGACTCCAGCAGCCGGTAGAGCGCGACCTCGAAGGCGAAGAGGCCGAGCTGGGTCCAGGCGGTGCGGCCCAGCGCGTCGGCGTCGTGGAGGACGACCTCGCGCAGCGGGCGGTCCAGGTCCGGGTCGAGATGGGCGCAGACCGCGTCGAAGGCGTCGGCGAACACCGGGTAGGTCTCGTACAGTTCGCGGCCCATACCGGCGCGCTGGGCGCCCTGGCCGGAGAAGACGAAGGCGAGGTCTCCGCGTCCGGCCTCGCCGCGGACGGTCTCGGCTCCGGTGCCGTCCGCCCCGGCGAGCTGGGCGAGCCCCCGGTGGAGCCCCTCGGCGTCGGGTGCCAGGACGACGGCGCGGTGTTCCAGGGCGGCTCTGGCGGTGGCGAGTTGGCGGGCGGTGGCGTGCAGGTCGAGGGCGGGTCCGGTGCGGTCGGCGTACGAGCGGAGCCGGTCGGCCTGGGCTCGCAGAGCGGCCTCGGACCGGCCGGAGACCGGCCAGAGCACGAGGGGGGCGGCGGGGTCGGGCCCGCCGGCCGGCCGTGGGGTGTTCGCGGTTTCGTGCGGCGCCTCCTCGATGATGACGTGGGCGTTGGTGCCGCTGATCCCGAACGAGGACACGCCGGCTCGGCGGGCACGGCCGGTGTGCGGCCAGGGCCGGCCGTCGGTGAGCAGTTCGACGGCTCCGGCCGACCAGTCCACTTCCGGGGTGGGCTCGTCGACGTGGAGTGTCCTGGGCAGGACGCCCCGGCGGATCGCCTCGATGGTCTTGATGACGCCCGCGACGCCCGAAGCGGCCTGGGTGTGGCCGATGTTGGACTTCACCGATCCCAGGTAGAGGGGTTCCTCGCGGTTCTGTCCGTAGGTGGCCAGCAGCGCCTGGGCCTCGATGGGGTCGCCCAGCCTGGTGCCCGTTCCGTGGGCCTCCACCGCGTCGACCTCGTCGGTCTCCAGGCCGGCGGCGGCCAGTGCGGCGCGGATCACCCGCTGCTGCGCGGGGCCGTTCGGGGCGGTCAGTCCGTTGGAGGCGCCGTCCTGGTTGACCGCGCTGCCCCGCAGCACTCCGAGCACCCGGTGCCCGTTGCGGCGGGCGTCCGAGAGCCGCTCCAGCAGGAGCAGGCCCACGCCCTCGCCCCAGCCGGTGCCGTCGGCGGAGGCGGCGAAGGAGTGGCAGCGGCCGTCGGAGGCGAGGCCGCCCTGGCGGCCGAACTCGGCGAACACGACGGGCGAGTGCATCACGGTGACGCCGCCCGCCAGGGCCATGGAGCACTCGCCGTTGCGCAGCGACTGTGCGGCCAGGTGCAGGGCGACCAGGGACGACGAGCACGCCGTGTCCACGGTGACCGCGGGGCCCTCCAGGCCGAAGATGTAGGAGATGCGGCCGGACAGCACACTGTTGGAGGAGCCGGTCATGGCGTGGCTCTCGGAGCCCTCCGGCAGGACGCCGGCCATGGCGTAGCCGGCGGCGGAGGCGCCGACGAAGACGCCGGTGCGGGTGCCCCGTACGGCGGTGGGGGCGATGCCTCCGCGTTCCAGCAGCTCCCAGGCGCTCTCCAGCAGCAGCCGCTGGTGCGGGTCCATGGCGACGGCCTCGCGGGGCGAGATGCCGAACAGGTCGGCGTCGAACGCGGTGGCGTCGTGCAGGAATCCGCCCTCGGCGGTGAATCCGCCCGCGGCGGAGAGGTCCCAGCCGCGGTCGGCGGGGAACGGCGACATGGCGTCGGTCCCGGCCTCGACGACCTTCCAGAGATTCTCCGGGGAGTCGGCGCCGCCGGGGTAGCGGCAGCTCATGGAGACGATGACGACCGGGTCGTCCGTCCCGGCCCGCGCGGCGGGGGGCGGGGTTCCGGGTGCGGCGGCCGGTTCCGCGACGCCGAGCAGGCCGAGGAGTTCGGCGGCGGCCACGCGGGCGGTGGGGTGGTCGAAGACCAGGGTGCCCGGAAGCCGGAGTCCGGTGGCCGCGCTCAGGCCGTCGCGGACCCGCAGCGCGGTCAGGGAGTCGATGCCGAGTTCGGTGAAGGCGCGGTCGGGGTCGACGGCCCGGGGGCCGGGGTGGCCGAGCACGGTGGCGACCACGGTGCGCACCAGGTCGAGCAGGAGGCGGTGGCGGTCGGCGGCGCCGGCCGACTGGAGCCTGGTGCGCAGTTCGTGGCCCTCGGCGCCGGCGGTGGCGGTGTCGGGCGCGTCGGTGGGTTCGGTGGTCCTCTGTTCCAGGTCGCCCACCAGGGGGCTGGGCCTGCGGGCGGTGAACGTGGGGACGAAGCGGTCCCAGTCGATGTCGGCGAACACGCCGGTGGCGCGGCCGGAGTCGACGGCGGAGGCGAGGGCGGCCAGGCACAGTTCCGGCGGCATGGGGGCGATGCCCCGGTCCCGGAGGTAGTCGCCGGCGTCGCGGTCGGTGACCATGCCGCCGCCGTCCCAGGCTCCCCAGGCGACGGCGGTGGCCGCCCGGCCGTGTGCCCGGCGGCGTTCGGCGAGCGCGTCGAGGTGGGCGTTGGCGGCGGCGTACGCGGCCTGCCCTCCCCCGCCCCAGATGCCGGCGATCGAGGAGAACAGCACGAAGAGGTCGGCCCGGTCGCCCAGCAGGGCGTCCAGGTGGACCGCGCCGAGGACCTTGGCGCGGGCGTCCCGGGCGATCTCGGCCGGTGAGGTGGTGGCCAGCGGTGCGGTGGTCGAGACGCCCGCGGTGTGGACGACGCCGGTGACGGGGTGGCGTTCCAGCAGGGCGGCCAGTGCCGCGCGGTCGGTGACGTCACAGGCGGCGACGGTCGCGGTGGCTCCGATCCCGGCCACTTCGGCGACCAGTTCGTCGACGCCGGGGGCGTCCGGGCCGGACCGGCTGACGAGGAGCAGGTCGGTGACGCCGCGCCGGGCCAGCCAGCGGGCGACCTCGCGGCCGAGCGCGCCGGTCCCGCCGGTGACCAGGACCGGGCCGCCGGGGGTCCAGGGGGCGGCGGCGGGTTCGGGTGCGGCCCGCCGTACCCGGCGGGTGAACACCCCGGAGGGCCGTACGGCCAACTGGTCCTCGTCCTCGGCGGCGCCCGCCAGGAGCGCGCCGAGCCGGGTGGCGGAGCGGGTGTCCCCGCTCCCGCACAGGTCGATCAGTCCGCCCCACCGCTCGGGGTGCTCCAGTGCGGCCACCCGGCCCAGGCCCCAGAGCATGGCGCCGTCGCCGTCGACCGCCGTGTCGAAGCGGCCCACGGTGACGGCGCCGCGGGTGAGGCACCACAGGGGTGCGCCGATTCCGGTGTCGCCGAGCGCCTGCAGCAGGGTGACGGTGTCGCCCGTTCCGGCGGCGAGGACGTCGTCGCCGGGGTGCGGGGGTTCGGCGAACGCGAGCAGGGAGACGACGCCCGTGAAGCCGCCCGGCTCGGGCAGTTGTGCGAGTACGGCCGCCAGTTCGTCGCGTCCGGTGCCGGTGGGGACGAGGATCTCGGTGACGTCGGCGCGGGACAGTGCGGTGCGTACGGTCTCCGTCCGCGCCTCCGCGCCGGTCTGCGGGAGGGCGAGCATCCATCGCCCGGCCGGCGCGGTGGACGGCAGGCCGACCAGGGGGCGCCAGGTCACCTCGTAGCGCCGGGAGTCCACGGTGGATTCCTGGCGGCGGGCCCGCCGCCAGCCGGCGAGGGCGGGCAGCACCTGGTCGAGGCCGGGTGCCTCGACGCCCAGGGCGCCGGCGACCGCGGCGGTGTCGCCGCTCTCGACGGCGTTCCAGAACGCCTGCTCCGCCCGGTCCGTTCCGGCGGGGCCGTCGGCGGGTGCGGTGGCCAGGGGCGCGGCGGCGTCGGGCCAGTAGCGGTCGCGGGCGAAGGCGTAGGTGGGCAGGTCGACCGGGCGGCCTGCCGGCAGGAGGTGTTCCCAGTCGACCGCGACCCCGCGTACGTGGGCCTCCGCGAGTGCGGTGAGCCAGCGTTCACGGCCGCCCTCGCCGCGCCGCAGGGTGCTCAGAACGGCGCCGGGGAGGCCCGTGTCGTCCAGGGTCTCCCGCAGGCCGACGGTGAGCACGGGGTGGGGGCTGATCTCGATCAGCAGCCGGTTCCCGTCGTCCAGCAGGGCGCGGGTGGCGTCCTCGCAGCGGACGGTGGCGCGCAGGTTGTCGTACCAGTATTCGGCGCCCAGGGTGGAGGTGTCGATCCGTGTGCCGGTGAGCGTCGAGTAGAAGGGCACGGCGGCGGGGGCGGGGTCCACGTCCCGGAGGTCGGCCAGGAGGCGGGGCCTGAGCCGCTCCACGTGCGCCGAGTGGGAGGCGTAGTCCACGGGCAGGCGGCGTGCCCGGATTCCGGCCGCCGCGCAGTGGGCGACCAGGGCTTGCAGTCCTTCCACGTTCCCCGACACGACCGTCGAGCCGGGTCCGTTGACCGCCGCGACCGAGAGTCCTTCCCAGCGTCCGGTCAGCTCCTGCGCGGTGTCGCGGGAAACGGCCAGCGACACCATGCCGCCGCATCCGGCGAGTTCGTCGGCGATGGCGCGCGCCCGCAGCGCCACCACCCTCGCCCCGTCCTCCAGCGACAGTGCTCCCGCCACCACCGCGGCGGCGATCTCTCCCTGGGAGTGGCCCACCACCGCGGACGGGTGGACGCCCGCCGAGGCCCACAGTTCGGCCAGCGACACCATCACCGCCCACAGCACCGGCTGTACGACCTCGACCCGTTCCAGGTCGGCGCCCTCGCCGCGCACCACGTCCAGCAGCGAGAAGTCGGTGAACGGCTCCAGTGCCCGGTGGCACTGTTCCATCCGTGCGGCGAACACCGGTTCCTGCTCCAGCAGTTCGGCTGTCATTCCCGCCCACTGGGAGCCCTGCCCCGGAAACACGAACACCGTGCCGCCGCGCACCGCGGTGCCGCGCACCACGCCGGCCGCCTCGTCCCCGGCCGCCAGCGCCCGCAGCTGGGCCGTGTGGTCGGGACCCAGCAGTACCGCTCGCCGCTCCAGTACGGCGCGTCCGGTCGCCAGCGACCAGGCCACATCGGCGGGATCGGCGTCACCGGCGGACAGCAGACGCTCCGCCTGCCCCCGCAGCGCATCCCCGCTCCGGCCCGACAGCAGCCACGGCACCGGGCCGCCGTCGCCCGGCGGACGCTTCCGCGCCGCGGCACCGTCCGCGTCCTCCCCCTCCGCGGGGCCGCCGGCTTCGACGGTCCGGGGGGCGGCTTCCAGGATCACGTGCGCGTTGGTGCCGCTCATCCCGAACGAGGACACGCCCGCCCGGCGCGGCCGGTCGGTCCGCGGCCACGGCCGGGCGTCGGTCAGCAGTTCCACGGCCCCCGCCGACCAGTCCACCTGCGAGGACGGTTCCTGGACGTGCAGGGTGGCAGGCAGCGTGCCGTGTTGCAGCGCCTGGACCATCTTGATGACGCCCGCGACGCCCGCAGCCGCCTGGGTGTGCCCGATGTTCGACTTCAACGACCCCAGGTACAGGGGCTCCTGACGGTCCTGTCCGTAGGTGGCCAGCAGCGCCTGCGCCTCGATCGGGTCGCCCAGCCTGGTGCCCGTGCCGTGCGCCTCCACGGCGTCGACGTCGGCGGCGGTCAGCCGCGCGTCGGCCAGCGCCGCCCGGATCACCCGCTCCTGCGACGGTCCGTTCGGGGCGGTCAGTCCGTTGGACGCGCCGTCCTGGTTGACCGCGCTGCCCCGGACCACCGCCAGCACGCGGTGCCCGTTGCGGCGGGCGTCCGAGAGCCGCTCCAGCAGGAGCAGGCCCACGCCCTCGCCCCAGCCGGTGCCGTCGGCGTCGGCCGAGAAGGCCTTGCAGCGGCCGTCGGCGGAGAGCGCGCCCTGGGTGCTGAACTCGATGAAGGTACCGGGCAGCGGCATCGCGGTGACGCCGCCGGCCAGGGCCATCGAGCACTCCCCCGCCCGCAGGGACCGGGCGGCGAGGTGCAGCGCCACCAGGGACGAGGAGCAGGCGGTGTCCACGCTGAGGGCGGGCCCGCGCAGTCCGAACGTGTAGGAGACCCGGCCGGAGAGGACGCTGGCGGAGTTGCCGGTGCCCAGGTGGCCTTCGGTGGCGGCCTCGGAGCCGAGCAGCAGCGCCAGGTAGTCCTGGCCGTTGGTGCCCGCGAACACACCGGTCTCACTGCCGCGCACCGAGGTGGGGTCGATGCCCGCGCGTTCGAACGCCTCCCAGGAGGTCTCCAGCAGCAGACGCTGCTGGGGGTCCATGGCGAGCGCCTCGTGCGGGGAGATGCCGAACAGACCCGCGTCGAAGGCGGCGAGGTCGTCGAGGAAGCCGCCCGAGCGGGTGCTCGAGGGGCCGTCGTTGCCGAGGAGGGCGTCGAGGTCCCAGCCGCGGTCGGCGGGGAAGTCGCCCATCGCGTCGACGCCGTCGCGCACCAGGCGCCACAGGGCCTCGGGCGAGTCGGCCCCGCCGGGGAAGCGGCAGGACATGCCGATGATGGCGATCGGTTCGTCGTCCGCCGCCCGGCGGCCGTCTCCGGCCGGCGGGGCGTCGGGGGCGGCCGCTTGTCCGGACAGCAGGGTGAGCAGGTGTTCGGCGAGGGCACCGGGGGTCGGGAAGTCGAAGACGAGGCCGGCGTGCAGGGCCAGCCCGGTCCGGGACGCCAGGAGGTTGCGCAGCTCCAGGGCCGTGAGGGAGTCGAAGCCCATCTCGTGGAAGGCGCGTTCGCGGTCCACGTCCGCCGGCGACCCGTGGCCGAGGACGCCGGCGACGGCCTCCAGGACGAGGTGCTCCACGTCGCGGGCCTGTTCGGCGGCGTCCGCGCCCGGCGCGGCGCGTGCGACGAGGCCGGTGGCCTGGACTCCGCGGACGACCGGGGCGGCCTCGGGGAGTTCGGCGAACAGTCTGCTCGGCCGTACCGCGGTGAAGCCCGGAACGAAGCGTTCCCAGTCGATGTCGGCGACGACCACAGTGCCGTCCCGCTCGGTGAGGGCGGTGGTCAGCGCCTCCAGGGCACGGCTCTCCTCCATGGCGGGCAGGCCGCCGCGCGCCAGCCGGGCGGCGGCGGCCGGGTCGGCGGCCATGCCCGCTCCGGCCCAGGCGCCCCAGGCGAGGGCGGTGCCGGGCAGGCCGCGGGCGCGGCGGCGTTCCACCAGGGCGTCGAGGTGCGCGTTGGCGGCCGCGTAGGGTCCCTGCCCGGCGCTGCCGATGACGCCCGCGACCGAGGAGAAGGCGACGAAGTCGGTGAGTTCGCCGGTGAGTTCGTCCAGGAGGTCGGCGGAGTGGGCCTTGGCGTCGAGTACGGCGGCGAGCCGCTGGGGGGTCAGCGTGTCGAGCACGCCGTCGTCGACGATCCCCGCGGCGTGGACGACCGCGGTCACGGGGTGGTGTTCCAGCAGTCGGGCCACCGCGTCGCGGTCGCCGAGGTCGCAGGAGACGGCGACGGCGTCGCAGCCGCGCTCCGCGAGTTCCGCGACCAGCTCGGGCGCGCCGGGTGCGGCGGGGCCGCGGCGGCTCGCGACGACGAGGCGGGTGGCGCCGCGTTCGGCCAGCAGCCGGGCGACCTTGCCGCCCAGCGCACCGGTGCCGCCGGTGACCAGGACCGGGCCGTCGGGGTGCCACTCGGCGGCCGGTGTCCGTGCGGCGGTGCCGGTGGGGGCACGTCGCAGTCGGCGGGCGTGGAGGCCCGTCGGCCGGATGGCCGCCTGGTCCTCGCCCGCGTCGGCGGCCAGCAGTTGGACCAGCCGGTCGGCGGCTCGCCGGTCGAGGTGGGCCGGAACGTCGACCAGCCCGCCCCAGCGGTCGGGGTGTTCGAGCGCGGCGACCCGGCCCAGGCCCCACAGCTGGGCCGCTGACGGGTCGCATGCCTCACCGGGTGCGACGGCGACCGCGCCGGAGGTGAGGCACCACAGGGGTGCGGTGAGTCCGGCGTCGCCCTGGGCCTGGATGAGGCACAGCAGGTCCGCGGCGGTGTCCAGGCAGGCGAGCAGCCCGGCGACGGGGCGGTCGCGCTCGGTGGCGTCCGAGGCCAGGGCGGCCAGTGTGCCGGCGCATTCCGTGCGGTTCGCGCCGAGTTCGGTCAGCTCGACGAGGTCGGCGCCCGCGCCGCGCAGGCCGTCCACGACCCCGCCGGGCACCTCCCTGCCGCCGGTGACCAGGATCCAGGTGCCGGTCAGGCGTGCCTGCCGGGCGGTGACCGGGCTCCAGCCGACGCGGTAGCGCCAGGCGTCGGTGGTGGCCTGGTGTCGGCTCCTCTCCCGCCAGGCGGCGAGGGCGGGCAGGACGGCGCCGAGGCCGTCGCGCTGTTCGTCGTCCAGGTGCAGCGCACCGGCGACGGCGTCGGTGTCGGTCGAGTCCACGGCCGCCCAGAACTCCCGCTCGGCGGGGTTGTCGCCGGCGACGGGGCGGGGGGCGGCCACCGGGGTGGGCCAGTACCGCCGGCGGGCGAAGGGGTAGGTGGGCAGGGTGATGCGGGCGCCCTGGAAGGGCGCGAGGTAGCCGGGCCAGTCCACGGGGACGCCCCGGGTGTGCAGGCATGCGAGGGCGCGGGCGAGGGTGGCGGGCTCGGGGCGTTCCGGGCGCAGCGCGGGGGCGGCCACCAGGCTGTCGACCTGCTCCTGGGCGAGGGCGCAGAGCACTCCGGCGGGGCCCAGTTCCAGTGCGGTGCGTACTCCGGTGAGGGAGGCGAGC
>NZ_JAUSZJ010000004.1 GCF_030817475.1 Streptomyces sp. V2I9
CGTCGGCGAAGCGGACGGCTGCCGTACCTGTCCGACCCAGTAGGCGGGGGTGTCGATCTGCCCCGGCGCTGTCGTCACGATCGGGATCTGCGGGGTGTGGTACGTCAACGACTCGGCGACCGTGGTGAATTCGTCGAGCATGGGTTCCATCAGGTGCGAGTGGAAGGCGTGGGAGACCGCCAGCCGCTTGACCCGGACCCCCTCCCCGCGCAGCCGCTCCTCCAGGACGGCGACGGCCGCGGCGTCCCCGGAGACGGTCACCGAGGTGGGGCCGTTGACGGCGGCGAGGTCCACCCCGTCGGGAAGTACGAGGTCCTCCTCGGCCGTCTCCACGGCGAGCATCGCACCGCCCTCGGGCAGGGCGTCCATCAACCGCCCGCGCGCCGACACCAAGGTGCACGCGTCGTCCAGGGAGAGCACCCCGGCCACATGCGCGGCGGCCAGCTCACCGATCGAGTGCCCCACGAGCACGTCCGGGGTGACCCCCCAGGACTCCAGCAGGCGGAAGAGGGCCACTTCCAGGGCGAACAGGCCCGCCTGCGTGTAGACGGTCCGCCCCAGCAGACCGGCGTCGTCACCGAACACCACATCCCGCAGCGGCCGTTCCAGGTCCACGCGGGCGCAGACAGCGTCGAACGCGTCCGCGAACACCCCGTACGCCTCGTACAACTCCCGGCCCATGCCCAGCCGTTGCGAGCCCTGGCCGGAGAACAGCAGGGCCAGGCCGTCCTGCACGGCCTGGTCGCGTACCACCGCCGGGGTGTCCTCGCCCTCGGCCAGCGCCCGCAGCCCGGCGAGGAGTTCCTGGTGGCTGTCGCCGAGGATCACGGCCCGGTGCTCCAGCGCCGCACGTCCCGTCGCCAGGGAGTGGCTGACATCGGCCGGGTCCGCCTGGGCGGCCACCGGCAGCAGCCGCAGGGCCTGGCGGCGCAGCGCGTCGGCGGAGCGGCCGGACAGCGGCCATGCCGGCCGTCCGGTCCCCGGGGGTTCCGGGGCGGGTTCGGCCGTCGTCTGATCGGCGCTCGTGTCGGGGGCTTCCTCGATGATGATGTGGCTGTTGGTGCCGCTCACCCCGAACGACGACACGCCCGCCCGGCGCGGCCGGTGGCCGCGGGACCAGGGGCGGGCGTCGGTCAGCAGTTCCACGGCGCCCGCGGACCAGTCCACCTGGGTGGACGGTTCGTTCACGTGCAGGGTCCGGGGCAGGTGCTCGTGGCGCAGTGCCTGCACCATCTTGATGACGCCGGCGACGCCGGCCGCGGCCTGTGCGTGCCCGATGTTGGACTTGACCGAGCCGAGGAGCAGCGGGCGTCCTTCGGGGCGGTCCTGGCCGTAGGCGGCCAGGAGTGCCTGTGCCTCGATCGGGTCGCCGAGCCGGGTGCCGGTGCCGTGTGCCTCGACGACGTCCACGTCGGAGGCGGAGAGGCGGGCGTCGGCGAGTGCCTGGAGGATGACGCGTTGCTGGGAGGGGCCGTTGGGGGCGGTGAGGCCGTTGGAGGCGCCGTCCTGGTTGACGGCGCTGCCGCGGATGACGGCCAGGACCTCGTGGCCGTTGCGGACGGCGTCGGAGAGCCGCTCGACCAGGAGGATGCCGACGCCTTCGGACCAGCCGGTGCCGTCGGCGTCGGCGGAGAAGGACTTGCAGCGGCCGTCGGCGGCCAGTCCGCGCTGTCGGGTGAACTCGGTGAAGACGCCGGGGGTGGCCATGACGGTGACGCCGCCGGCGAGGGCGAGTGTGCTCTCGCCGCTGCGCAGGGACCGGCAGGCCAGGTGGAGGGCGACCAGCGACGACGAGCACGCGGTGTCCAGGGTCACCGCGGGCCCTTCGAGGCCGAGGGTGTAGGCGACCCGGCCGGAGATCACGGCGGTCGCGCCACCGGTGAGCTGGTGGCCCACGGAGCTCGGTTCGTTGGCCAGGAGCCGCAGGTAGCCCTGGTCGTTGCCGCCCGCGAACACCCCGGTGCGGGTGCCGCGGACCGACTCGGGGTCGATGCCGGCGTGCTCGAACGCCTCCCAGGCCGCCCGCAGCAGCAGCCGCTGCTGGGGGTCCATGGCCAGTGCCTCGCGCGGTGAGATGCCGAAGAAGGCGGCGTCGAACGTGGTCGCGTCGTGGACGAATCCGCCCTGGCGGGCGGAGCTGTGGCCCTCGCGGTCCGGGTCGCCGTCGAAGAGGCGGGCCAGGTCCCAGCCCCGGTTCTCGGGGAAGGAGGAGATGGCGTCCTGTCCGCCGGCCACCAGCCGCCACAGGTCGTCGGGCGTATGGACGTCGCCCGGGTAGCGGCAGCTCATGCCGATGATCGCGATCGGCTCCTGGTCGGCGGCCTCCCGGTCGCGGAGCTTCTGCTTGGTCCGGTGCAGATCGATCGTGACCAGCTTGAGGTAGTCGCGGAGCGTCTCGTCCTCTGCCATCTGCCAGTGCCTCCCAGGCTCCCGCTCGGCCACGGTCCACCCGGAGCCGCCATGCCGCGGGTGCCGTCTCCAGCACATCCGCGCATCCGCGTCCGCACGCTATGGACGCCTAGCGAAGGCGGACAACCCCTATGGGGTGGGGCTGCCCCTTATCTCGCGTCGTCGCGCCGGGCGCGGGCCGTGTCACGGCCGTGGCCGGTGCTTCAGCGCAGGTCGACGGGGAACTGGAGCATTCCGCGGACGATGAAGGACCCGCGTCTGCGTACCGGTCCGGCCCGGCGGATGCCGGGCAGCCGGGTGGCGAGGGCGGCCAGCGCGGTCTCCGCCTCCATGCGGGCCAGGGCAGCGCCGAGACAGAAGTGGATGCCGGCCGAGAAGGCCAGGCTCTCCGGTCCCGGGTCCCGTGTGATGTCGAACGTCGCGGGGTCGGGGTAGACCTCGGGGTCGCGGTTGGCGCCGCCCGCGCAGATCGCCACCTCCTCGCCCGCGGCGATCGACCGGCCCTCCAGCTCGATGTCGGTGTGCGCGATGCGGCGGTACTGCTGCACGGAGGGGTCGTAGCGCAGGGTCTCGCGGGCGACGGCGGCCGCCAGCGAGGGGTCGGCGACCAGCATCTCCCACTGCTCGGGGTGGTCGAGGAGGGCCAGCAGTCCGTTGCCGATGAGGTTGACGGTGGTCTCGGTGCCGGCGAGCGGCAGGAACATGCACAGCGGGACCATCTCGTCCATGGTCATCCGGCCGTCCTCGACCGCCGGGAGCAGGTCGCTGATCAGGTCCTCGCGCGGGTCGGCCCGCCGCTCGGCGATGATCTCCTGGAACATCGCGGTCATCTCCGCCATGGCCGCCACCACGCCCCGGGCGGCCGGGGCGGTGGCCACGCCGTCCAGGAGGTAGGCCATGCGGCGGCTGAGCCGGAAGAACAGGGTCCGGTGGTGGGGCGGGATGCCGACCAGGTCGCCGATCACCCGCAGCGGGAGCTGCTGGGCGAAGGCCCGCATGAAGTTGACCTGCCCGCGCCCCGCCAGCATCTCGTCGATCAGCTCGTGGGTGAACCGTTCGACGTACGGCTGCCAGTGGGCGAGGCGGCGCGGGTTGAGCGAGGGGGTGGCGAGCTTCCGCAGCCGGGTGTGGTCGGGCGGGTCCAGTCCGAGCATCGAGTTGTCGAACGGCATGAACTCGGGGGGCTTCTCGCCCTGCGGTGTGCGGACGCCGAAGCGCCGGTCCCTGAGGATCTGGTTCGCGACGCGGTGGCTGGTGGTCGTCCAGACGCCGACCGCGCTGCGGTGGAGCGTGCCCCGCTCGCGGAGCTGCTCGTAGAACGGGTAGGGATCGTCCGGGACGAGCAGGACCGAGGCGTACGGGTCGCCGGCCGCGGCCGCGGTGCGCAGGGCTCCCTGCACCACGGTCGCCTGGTAGTGCGCTCTGCGCTCCGCCTCGTGTTCCGTCATGCCGTCGCCTCCTTTCACCGCACCCCGGGGCGAGGGCGTCCTCACCGGCCGTCACCCTACGAGAGGACGCCCCCCTAGCCTCAACCCCTAACCGGGGCGGCAACTGTGGTGCGGCGGGGGTGGGTTGAGGGTGGGGGGAGGGCCGGCGGGGCGGTGTGCGCCGGCCGGGTGCGTGTCCTTCCTCCGGCTCGCCGGTCTCCGCCCGCCGCCGGGGGGTGGCGGGCGCCGGCGCGCGTGTGGCCGCGTCCGGGGCGGGGCGCGGGGGCCGGGGCGGGGGGCGGCGACTTTAGGGGTTCTCGGCGTCTCGGCGGCCCCCATAGCCTGGGGGCAGGCATCGGCCCGCGACGTGAACAGGGGCGGCACGGCCGTTCCGGCAGCCGGTGCCTGTGTCTGTGTGTCCGTGTGGGCCAGGGGCCGCGACCGGTCCGGCAGCCCGGCTGCGCGGGCCTTCTCGCCCCGCAGGCACGGCACCCCACCGACGTAGAGGGATGGACGGCATGAGCGTTCTCTACGACCCGAACGATCCCGCCCTTGCCGCCGACAGGTTCGCCTACTACAAGCGGCTGCGCGAGGCCGATCCGGTGCACGAGATCTCGCCGGGCTACTGGCTGCTGACCCGGTACGACGATGTCGAGGCGCTGTTGCGCTCACCGCTCTCCTCGAGCGCGTTCCCCAAGGATCCGGGCTGGGCGATGAGCCGGGGCGGGCCGACGTGTCCGGCCATGCGCAGTGTCAGCAAGTGGCTGCTGCTGCAGGACGGGGCCGAGCACCGGCGGCTGCGCAAGCTGATCGCGCGGGTGTTCACGCCGCGCTACATCGACCGTCTGCGGCCGCGGATCGGGGAGATCGTCGACGGTCTGCTCGACGCCATGGGTGAGGGCGAGGTCGACCTGATCCGGGACCTGGCGCTGCCGATGCCGGTGGCGGTGGTCGGGGAGCTGCTGGGGATTCCCGTCGAGGACCGTGCGCGGTGCCGTGACTGGACCGACAAGGTGGGGTACATCCTGGACCCCGATGTGACGCCCCGCAGGCGTATCGCGATGAACAAGGCGGAGCCGGAGTTCCGTGCGTACCTGCTGGGCCTGATGGCCTCCCGGCGCGACGCCGATCCGGACACCGATCTGCTGTCGGTGCTGATGACGGCGGAGGACAACGAGCAGCTCACCGAGGAGGAGGTCGTCGCCAACATCCTGCTGATCTTCAACGCGGGTCATGAAACGACGGTCAACCTGATCGGCAACGGCATGCTGGCGCTGCTGCGGCAGCCCGAGGCGCTGGAAGCGCTGCGGGCGGACCCGGCGGGGCTGATGGGGACGGCCGTGGACGAGCTGTCCCGGTTCGATCCGCCGGTGACCCTCTCCAGCCGGATCGCGACCGCGGAGATGGAGTTCGGGGGCAAGGTCATCCCGCCGGGTTCGCATGTGGTCGGGTTCCTGGACGCCGCCGGGCGGGACCCGGAGCGCTATCCGGACCCCGACCGTCTGGATCTGGCCCGCACCGAGCCGAAGACGCTGGCGTTCAGTGCCGGCCCGCACTTCTGCCTGGGCGCGGTGCTGGGGCGTCTGGAGGCGGCCACCGTGTTCTCGAAGCTGCTGGAGCGGTATTCGAAGATCGAGCTGCTGCGCGAGGACCTGCCGATCAACAAGCACTTCAACCTGCACGGGCTGCTGGAGCTCCCGCTGCGGCTCACCCGCTGACCCCCCGGGCAGCGCCCCGTGCGCCCGCCTCCCGCCGGACGGGAGGCGGGCGCACGGGGCTGCCGGGTCCCCGCCGCCGGGGCGGGGTCCGGGTCAGACGGTGCGCAGCACCTCGCGCAGGGCCGAGATGACCTTGTCCTGCTGTTCCTCGGTGAGCGAGGGGTACATCGGCAGGGAGAAGATCTCCTGCGCCAGCGCCTCGGTGACCGGCAGTGCGCCGGCGGGCTGTTCGAGGTGGGCGAACCCGTCCATGGTGTGCACCGGGTGGCGGTAGCTCACGCCGAGGTGGATGCCGTGGGGGTGCAGGGCTTCGATGATCGCGTCGCGGCGGGGGTGGCGTGCCACGTAGAGGTAGTAGACGTGGTCGTTGCCGGGGGTCACCGCGGGCAGGACGAGGTCGGTGTCGGCCAGCGCGCGGGTGTAGCGGTCCGCGATACGGCGGCGGGCCTCGGTGTACCCGTCCAGGCGCCGCAGTTTGCGGCGCAGGATCTCGGCGTGGACCTCGTCGAGGCGGGAGTTGTGTCCCGGTGCCCGGACGACGCGGCGTTCCTCGTCCATGCCGTAGTAGCGGAGCCTGCGCAGTTCGGCGTCGGTGCCGGCGTCGTCGGTGATGACCGCTCCGGCGTCGCCGTAGGCGCCGAGGACTTTCGTCGGGTAGAAGGAGAACGCCGCCGCCCGGCCGGTGGTGCCGGCGGGGCGGCCGTTCTGCCGGGCGCCGTGCGCCTGGGCGCAGTCCTCCAGGATCACCAGGTCGTGCCGGGTGGCGAGTTCCTCCAGCGGGGGGAGGTCGGCGCACTGGCCGTAGAGGTGGACGGGCAGCAGGCAGCGGGTGCGGGGGGTGATCGCGGCTTCCACCCGGGTGGTGTCCATCAGGTAGTCGCTCTCGCGCACATCGACGAAGACGGGGGTGGCTCCGACCTGGTCGATGGCGATGACGGTGGGGGCGGCGGTGTTGGAGACCGTGATCACCTCGTCGCCCGGTCCCACGCCCAGGGCGCGCAGGGCGAGGACGAGGGCGTTGGTGCCGTTGTCGACGCCGACGGCGTGCGCCAGCCCGTGGTGGGCGGCGAACTCCTCCTCGAAGCGGCCGACGGAGGGTCCGAGTATCAGCTGTCCGGAGCGGAACACCTGGTCGACAGCGTCGAGGATGTCCTCACGCTCCGCCTCGTACTCGGCGAGGTAGTCCCATACGCGCGTGGTCATGACCGTCTCTCTTCCTTCCGGGTCGGCCCGGGCGTCCGCCGCCTCAGGTTGGTGGGGGTGCCGTCCCCGGCCGGGCGTCCGCCGGGGCTGAGGGTGTGCCGCGCGCTGGCGGGGACCGCCGCCGGGGAGGGGTGCGTCGCGGGGGGCGCTCGCGGGTCCCTGTCCGGGCGGGGCGGGGCTGCCGGTGATCCGGCCCCGCTCCGCGCCGGCCGTGGGGGCGGTGCGCGGAGCGGGGCCGGCGAAAGGGGGGTGGGCGGCGGAGCGGCCGGTCACCGCCGCCGCGGATGTGGGAGCGGCAGGCACCCGGCCCCCTGCTCCTGCCGCCGCACGGGGTGGTGGCGGGCGGCGGGACCGGGGCGCATCCGGCTGCGGGCGCGGCCGGCCGGCGACCGGTCAGCCGGCGGCCTGGCCGGGTGTGTGGCGGGCGGTGAGCTCCTCCAGGACCGGGACGACCTCGTTGGGTGAGGGCGCGGCGAGGACGTCCTTGCGCAGTGCGGCGGCTCCCTCGCGGAACGCGGGATCCTCCAGCAGCCGCACCAGGGATTCACGGACCCGCTCGGGGGTGAGCTGGTCCACCGGCAGCGAGAGGCCCGCGCCGGACTGCTCCAGGAGGTCGCCGCGGACCAGGGTGTCCCAGAGGCCCGGCAGGATCATCTGGGGGACGCCGTAGTAGGCGGCGGTGGACTGCACGCCCGCGCCGCCGATGTGGATGACGGCCGAGCAGGTGGGCAGCAGGGCCTGCAATGGGGACGAAGTCCAGGACGGTGGCGTTGTCCGGCGCCAGGTCCACCGACTCCCCCGGTCCCGGCCGCAGGGTGGCGATCAGCTCGATGTCCAGCCCGGCGAACGCCTGCAGGGAGCTGATGCCGAACATGTCGAACCCGAAGTAGCTGCGGACCGAGATGCCGGCGGTCACCGCGACGCGGGGCTTGACGGGGGCGGCGGCCAGCCACGGATCGAGCTCGGCCCGCCCGTTGTAGGGCACGTACCGCACGGGGACCACGGTCAGGCCGTTGTCGATCCGGTGGCTGGGCGGGTTGGGGTCGATGGTCCACTGCCCGTTGGCCACGCTCTCGTCGTACGTGGCGCCGTGCCGGGCCAGGGACTCGGTGAGCCAGTCGCGCAGCGGGTCGACCCGCTGGTCCTCGGGCCGCTCGGCGAGCCGGGCCAGGAGGTCGTCGCGGGAGCGGGTGACGACGTCCGCCCCCCACAGCATGCGGGCGTGTGCGGTGCCGGTGGCCCGGGCGGCGACGGCGCCGGCCCAGGTGAACTGCTCCCACACGATCAGATCCGGCTTCCAGGAGCGGCAGTAGCCGACCAGGGCGTCGAGGAACTCGTCGTTGTTGACGGTGCGGAAGTAGCGGGTGGTGGTCTCGTCGAAGAACCGCAGGAGTTCGTCGTGCCCCAGGTCCGCGGAGTGGGTGACGGCCTCGGCGACCCGCGCCGGCCACCCTTCGTCCTCGTTGGCCTCCATGACCTGCTTCCACCGGTGGTCCGAGCCCAGCGGAACCGCTGTGAGCCCGGCCTCGGTGACGGCCTGCGCCATGTCCGGCTGGGTGGCGACCCGGACCTCGTGGCCCGCCGTCCGCAGTGCCCAGGCCAGCGGCACCATGCTGAAAAAGTGCGTCTTCTCCGCATGCGCGACGAAGAGTATGCGCATTGTCGTCCTCCAGGCCTGGCCGCCGACACCAACAGTTCGGGCTCGTTCCTTATGCTCGGTTCACGCTGAGAACCTAGGGACTGCGGTGAACGGGGAACAACCCCTACCTCCCCCACACCTGGCCGCGCCCGCTCCCCGTGCCCCGCCGCTGACACCACTCCCCCGTCTTCCGCCGTTACCGCGATTTCCGTGGTTTCCCCGCTTTCCGGGTTTCCGGGGTCGGTACGGCTTGTGTCGTGTTCGCGGGAGACGGGGGGGTGCCGCGCAACTCCGGTGTTCCGGCCCGTCGTTCACCCCGGCCTTCCGCGAGGGGGTGCCCGGCATGGCCGGACATGGCCGTCCACCGGCCGGTTCCCCCGGTCCCGGCCGGGCGTAGGGGCCGCGCGGAGCAACATAGGGGTGATCACGGGAGGGACGGAGCGGCGGCCGGGGCGTGCTTCTGGCATTCTTTTGCCGCAGGACGCCGCCGCACCGGCGTCCCGGCTGTTCTTCGCGTGGGCCCGTGCGACGGGAACTCCACGCACGCGATCCCTCCACTCGTGCGCGCTGACGTCGACGTGCGCGGGCCACCGGAGAATCCCGGCGAGAGCGATGTGTCGCGTTCGCCGCCGGCGGGCCCCTCCACCCTCCTTCTCCGCGCGACCGTGTCCGATCCCGGCGGCTCGGGAACCCCGAGCGGCTCCGGCACGTCCTGCGGCCCTCGGCACCAGGACCACAAGGAGATCCGGCCCATGGCCACTGTTCTCGACGGCGTCCGCTCGGGCGACGGGACACCGACCCTGCCCGAACTGCTGCGCCTGCGCGGTGAGCGGCAGCCCGGCGACACCGCCTACGTCTTCCTGCACAACGGTGAGGACCCCCGCGAGTCCCTCACCTACGGGGAGCTCGCCGAAGCGGTGGACGTCCGGGCCCGCCGGTTCGCCGCCCGGGGTCTGGGCGGGAACAGCGTGGTGCTCATGTATCCGTCCGGGCTGGAGTTCATCGCCGCGCTCCTGGGGTGCATGGCGTCCAGGGCGGCCGCGGCGCCCGTCCAGGTGCCGCACCGCCTCACCGACGTGGAGCGTGTCCGCCGCATCGCCAAGGACGCCGGCGCCACGACGCTGCTCACCGAAACCTCCGTCAGACGCGAGCTGGAGGACCGGTTCGGGGACCTGGAGGAGCTCCTGGGCCTCACGGTCCTCGACACGGCCGGGCCCGCCCCGGCGGGCGTGGACGTGCTCCGGCCGACCGATCCGGGCCTGGACGACGTGGCCCTGCTCCAGTACACGTCGGGCTCCACCGGCGACCCCAAGGGCGTCGTCGTCACCCACGCCAACTTCCTCGCCAACGTCGCCGAGACGGACGCCCTGTGGCCCTGTGCCGGTGGCACCGTGGTCAGCTGGCTTCCCCTCTTCCACGACATGGGCATGCTGTTCGGCATCGTCATGCCGCTGTGGGCCGGCATCCCTTCGTACCTGATGGCGCCCGCCGCGTTCATCCGCCGCCCCGCCCGGTGGCTGGAGGCGATCGCCCGGTTCCGCGGCACCCACTCCGCGGCGCCCAGCTTCGCCTACGAACTGTGCGCGCGGACGGCGGAACAGGGGAAGGCCGGCGCGGTCGGTGACCTCTCCTCGTGGCGTGTGGCGGCCAACGGCGCCGAACCCGTGCGCTGGCAGGCGATCAGGGACTTCACCGAGATGTTCGTCCCGCACGGTTTCCGGCCCGAGGCCATGTGCCCGGGCTACGGACTCGCCGAGAACACCCTCAAGGTCACCGGCGGCGGCCTGGACCGCGCGCCGACGGCCGTGTGGCTGTCCGCGGCGGCGCTGCGGGAGGGCCGCGCGGAGCTCGTCGACGCCCGGACGCCCGGTGCCGTCCCGGTCACCAGCAGCGGCCGCGCCGTCGCGGGCACCGAGGTGCGGATCGTCGATCCCGGAACGTCCCGCGCCTGCCCGCCGGACGTCATCGGCGAGATCTGGGTCGACGGGCCGTGCGTGGCCGCGGGGTACAAGGGGCGCCCGGAGGCCAGTGCGGAGACGTTCCACGCGCGGATGAGGGACGCCGAGGGCCGCCCCGTGGACGGGCGGGAGTACCTGCGCACCGGCGACCTGGGCTTCCTGCACGCCGGGGAACTCCACGTCGCCGGCCGCTTCAAGGACCTGATCATCCACCAGGGCCGCAACTACTACCCCCAGGACATCGAGCTGTCCGCGGAGAAGTCCGCCGAGGGCCTGCACCCCAACTGTGCCGCCGCGTTCGCCGTCGAACGCGGCGGGAAGGAACACCTGGTGGTCGTCGTCGAGGCCGACGGCCGCACCGTACGCGCCCACGGCACGGAGAGCCTGCGTGAACGGATCGTCCGCGCCGTCCACGACCACCACCGCCTGACGGCCGACACCGTCCTCCTCGTCCGCAGGGGCACGGTGCCGAAGACCTCCAGCGGCAAGGTGCAGCGCCGCGCCTGCCGCACGCTCTACGAGCAGGGCGGCCTGGCCGACCTCACCGCTCCGCCGCCGGGCCGGTGACGGGCGGTCCGCGCACACCGGCGGGGCCCGGCGCCTCCGGCGGCGCCCGCGCGGGGCGGCGGGGAGACGTCCGGGCGCGACCGCCGGACCCGGCCCACGCCCCGGGGCCGGGAGGCCCCCGGGGGGTCAGGCGGTCCGGTGGGCGGGGGCGGCCGGCGGGGCGGAGGGGGTCACAGCGGAATGTTTCCGTGCTTGCGTGCCGGGCGCGTCTGCCGCTTGTTCCGCAGGCTCGCCAGCGCCTTGGCGACCTCGGTCCGGGTGCGGGAGGGCTGGATGACCATGTCGACGTATCCGCGTGCGGCGGCTTCGTAGGGGTTGGCGAACCTGCGGCGGTAGTCGTCGATGAGGCTGTCCTTGAGTGCCGCGCGTTCCTCGGGCGGGGCGGCGGCCAGCTCACGGCGGTGCAGGAGTGGCACGGCGCTTCCGGCGCCCATCACGGCGATCTCGGCGGTGGGCCAGGCCATCACGCGGTCGGCGCCGATCTGCCGGGACCCCATCACCGCGTATCCGCCGCCGTAGGCCTTGCGGAGGATGACGGTGACCTTGGGGACGGTGGCCTCGGCGTAGGCGTAGAAGAGTTTGATGCCGCGCCGGATGATGCCCTGGTGCTCCTGTCCGACGCCGGGCAGGTAGCCGGGAACGTCCATGAAGGTGAGGACGGGGATGTTGAAGGCATCGCAGAAGCGGATGAAGCGGGCGGCCTTCTCGGAGGCGTCGATGTCGAGCACGCCGGCGAGGTGGTTGGGCTGGTTGGCGACGACGGCCACCGAGTGCCCCTCGACCCGGCCGAGCGCGCAGATGATGTTGCGGGCGAAGTCCGGGTGGATCTCGAGGTAGTCGCCGTCGTCGAGGACCGCGGCGACGACGTCGGCCATGTCGTACACCTGCTGCTCGCTGTCGGGGATGACGGTGTCGAGCGCCAGGTCGTCGTCGGTGAGGGTGGAGGCGCAGTCGTGGTCGTAGACCGGGGGGGTGTCCAGGTTGTTGGACGGCAGGTAGCCCAGGAGGGTCTGCACCCAGGAGACGGCGTCCTGCTCGTCGTCGCCGATGTAGTGCGCGTTGCCGGTGATCTCGGCGTGGACGGCGGGCCCGCCGAGCTGCTCGGCGGTCACCTGTTCGCCCATGACGGCGGAGACGACCTCGGGGCCGGTGACGAACATGTAGGAGATGTCCTTGACCATGACCGTGAAATCGGTGACGGCGGGCGAGTAGACCGAACCGCCCGCGCAGGGGCCCATGATGAGGGAGATCTGCGGGATCACACCGGAGGAATGGACGTTGCGGACGCCCAGTTCGGTGTAGTAGGCGATGGACGTCACGCCTTCCTGGATGCGGGCGCCGCCGGAGTCGTTGATGCCGATGACGGGGCAGCCGATGCTCATGGCGAAGTCGTAGATCTTGACGACCTTGCCGCCGAAGGCCTCTCCCATGCTGCCGCCGAGGGTGGTGAAGTCGTGGGAGAAGACGCACACCTGGCGTCCGCCGACGGTGCCGTGGCCGGTCACCACCCCGTCGCCGTAGGGACGCGGGATGCCCGCGTCGACGGTCCGGTGGCGCACGAACTCGTCGAGTTCGACGAACGAGCCGGGGTCGAGCAGCAGGTCGATGCGCTCGCGGGCGGTGAGTTTCCCTTTGAGGTGCTGGCGGTCCGCGGCCTTCTTCTCGGCGAGGACGACGGCCTCCTCGTGCCGGGCCGACAGGTCCGCGATGCGGTCCGCCGTGGAGGCGGGCAGCTCCTCGACCGGTGAGACGGGCTCCTGGAGAGACATACCAGCCCTACCTTCCAAACACGACGACGCTGCCTGCGATCCTCCAGGAAGCGGGTCACCGGCATCACCCCTAATCGCCCGCCCACGCCCCTAGACCTGCCCGCACGGACACGCCCGCGCCCGCACCCGCCCGTACGGGACCCGCCGCCCGGCCGAGCCCCGCCACCGCCGCCCGCACCGCGCCCGCCATGTCCGCCGGGGCCCCGGCGCCCGGTGCGGCCGATGCCCGGTGCGAACCGGCCGGCCGGAGCGGAAAGCCGATGTCACGCGATCCGCCACGACGTCGGCAAATCGACCAAAGGCCCCGAGAGTATCGCCGGACGTAATACAACTCAAAACGTGCAAAAATTAAATTTCAACTGCCCCGACATGGAAATGCAGCTCGCCGGCCGCAACACGTCCACCAGGGGTTCCCCGGTGTGCTCCATCATCGCGTCGGCAACCTGCCACGGCGTCAGGAAGGTTGCTATGCACGATCCCGTTGTGGCGTGGCTGGTTTTTGTGAAAGATTCTCAAACACTTGCCCTCGTCGAGGACAAGTGCGGTTCGAAACAGTTCGGAGGGACCACCGCTCATATGGCCCGGGGGGTACCTCTGCACACGCTCGGACAGGTGTGAACGGGGGCGGTGCGGAAGCTGTGCCGGCCAGTGCCTGGCGATCCCTGTTCGGAACTGCTAACGGGGAGGCAGACGCCAGTCATGCTGGTCCATCGAGACGAACAACTGGCCCATCTACACTGGGCTTTCCATGCCTGCGAGAAGCACGGACACGGGCAGGTGGCGCTGGTCACCGGTGCTGTGGGAAGCGGTAAGACCCAGGTGCTGGAGACCTTCGGGGAGTGGGCCGCCGCCGCCGGGGGGCAGGTGCTGAGCGCGGCCGGATCACGGGCCGAGCAGGGACTCCACTTCGGAGTGCTCGGGCAGCTTCTGCACAGTGCGCGGATGAAGCCGGAAGGGCTCCGGCAGGTCGAGGAACTGATACGCGAGGCCGCGCTGTCGGTTCCCACGGCGGAAGCCGGAACCGATATGGCGGCCGAGGTATTAACAGAAGTTTTAACAGCGGACGGGCTCTGGGCGCCGTTGCTGCGGACCGCCTTCGACACGTTCCTCGCACTGGCCCGTCAAGGGCCGCTGGTGCTGGCGGTGGACGACCTCCAGCACACCGACGCCGCCTCGCTGCACTGTCTGCTGTATGTGACCCGAAGACTGAGAAACGCCCGCATCATGGTGCTGCTCTCGGAGGCGACGACACTGCGCCAGGCGCATCCGCTGTTCCACGCGGAACTGCGCAGTCTGCCCCGCTTCACCCGCGTCACCCTGCCGCCCCTGACCGCCGAGTCCGTCTCCCGGCTGCTCAGCGCCAGGGCCCTGGCACACGGCACCGGAACCGGGGCGGGGGCACACGCCCCGCGCGGCACCGGCGCCGGGGCGCGGGAGGTGGGTGAGGAGGTCAGGCGGATCCTGCGGGTGACCGGCGGCAACCCGCTGCTGACCCAGGCGCTGGTCGACGAGCAGGCCAACCGCGAGAAGGACAGCGCCCCCGCGGGCGGGGCGAGGGCCGGCGACACGTTCGACCGGGCGGTGCTCGACTGCCTCTACCGCCACGAGCCCGGCGTACGCGAGGTGGCTCAGGCGCTCGCGGTGCTGGACCGCCCGGCCTCGCAGGAGCTGCTGGGCCAGCTGCTCGACGTCCTGCCCGACACCACCGGGCCCGCCGTACGGGTCCTCCAGGGCGCCGGGCTCGTCGACTCCGGCGAGCTGCGCCACCCGCGGATCCTGGACGCGGTGCGTTCGGACATACCGGCCGAGGAACGGCGGCGGCTGCACCAGCGGGCGGCCGAGGTGCTGCACGAGAACGGTGCGGAGGCGAGTGTGGTCGCCGAGCATCTGGTGGCCTCGGCGTGGACGGACGGCGCCTGGGTGGTGCCCGTCCTCAGGGACGCCGCGGCCCACGCGCTGTCCAGCGGCCGGCCCGACCACGCCGCGGCGTGCCTGCGCCTGGGCGGCCAGGCCGAAACCGACAAGGACCGGTACAACTCGCTGATGGCGATGCTGATCACCGCCCGCTGGCAGGTCAATCCGCTGGCCGTGACCGGTCAGGTGAGCCAGCTGGTGGAAGCGGCGCGGGACGGCGGGACCTCTCTGTCCACCGCCGTGGCCACCGTGCCGTACCTGCTGTGGCAGGGGCGGGCCGAGGAGGCCGCCGAGGCGATCAGCGGCTGCGGCGCGGACGACCACGGCCCCGCCGCGGACGCGCTGCGGCTGACCCGTCTGCTGATCGCCCTGTCCCACCCGGAATACCTGGGGACACTGAGCGAGAACCCCGGCTCCTGGATCCGGACGGCGACAGCGCCGCACGCGGCGAGCCCGCAGCTCCAGGCCGTCTCGGTACTCGGCCACGCGCTGATGCCGACCGGCGGCGTGGACACCGCGGCCGCCGCGGAGCAGCTGCTGGAGCGCCACCACCTCGACAGCGGCTCGCTTGGGCTGCTGACCGCTCCCCTCCTGGCGCTGCTCTGCGCCGGCCGCGCCGACCGGGTCGCGGTCTGGGGCGAGCAGCTCCTGGCCCGCCCCGGTGTCCGGCACACACCGGCCTGGCGGGGTGTGGTGAGGGCGATCCACGCGGAGGCGACGCTGCGCCTGGGAGACCTGGACGCGGCGGAGCGCGGAGCGCGGCTCTCCCTGGAGGATCTGCCCGCGCCCGCCTGGGGCGTGGCCGTGGGCGGCCCGCTGGGCACACTGATCACCTGCACGACCGAGAGCGGCCGGCTGTTCGAGGCCGAACGGTGGCTGGCGCAGCCGCTGCCGGCCGGGGTCTTCCGCACCCCGGTGGGCGCGCACTACCTCATCGCCCGCGGCCGGCACCACCTGGCCATGGGGCGCCACCAGGCCGCCCGCGCCGATCTCCACCGGTGCGGTGAGCTGGTCAGGTCCTGGGGCACCGACGTGGCCGGACTCGTTCCCTGGCGCCTGGAACTGGCCCGCGTACAGCTCGGCCTCGGCAACAGGACACAGGCCGCGCAGCTGCTCCGGGAACAGCTGCAGGTGTCCCGCGGGCTGGATGACCGCACCCAGGGCCGGGCCCTGCGGCTGCTGGCCTCCACGGCCGCACCCGACCACCGGCGCAGACTGCTCTCCAGAGCGGTGACCGTGCTGCAGTCGTGCAGTGACCAGCAGGAACTGGCCCGCGCCCTGTCCGACACCGGCCAGGCGTTCCCCCGCGCCGGCGACTCCCCGCAGCCCCGGCTGTTCGTCCACCGCGCCAACCGGGTCGCCCAGAGCACGGGCCGGTCCACCGCGCTGCCGCAGCAGATGGACCGGCGCAGCACACCCGACGACACCCCGCCCGCCGGCGCTCCCCCGGAACCCGCCACGAACCCGCGCCCCCGGCCGGGGCCGGGCTCGGGTGCGCAGCCGGGCCCGGCACCGGGGGCGGACGGGTTCGAGGTCCGCGACCAGGACAGCGTGCTGAGCGAGGCCGAGCGCCGGGTCGCGGTCCTGGCAGCCCGCGGACGCACCAACCGGCAGATCTCCAACGAGCTCTACATCACCGTCAGCACCGTGGAGCAGCACCTCACCCGCGTGTACCGCAAGCTGGACGTCAAAAGCCGTACCGACCTGCCCAACCGGCTCATGGCTCTCGCCGAACCCATGGCCTGAACGCCCCGGCCGGGCCGGTGCCGGGCTTCCGGCACCGGCCCGGTGCGGGCCGGGGGGCGGAAGCAGACGGGCGGGATCACCCCTACTCGCTCCGGGTGTTCTTTAGGGGTGCCCTGCCGAAACCCGGCAGGCCGGGGCGCGGCATCCGGCGCGGCACCTCGCACGGCCCCGGCGGTGTCCTCGTCCGGGGGCGGGCGGCGGCGGTCGTTAGGGGTTGTGGGCGGCCGGTGGCACTGCGATCGTCTGGGCCCGTGCCGGTGTGCGGCCGCATGCCGGTGGCGGCTTCGGCGGGCGTCGAGGGCGTCCCCCACCCCGGGGGCGGACGGCACCGGATGTGAAAGGACGACGAACACGATGGTGACGAGCAGCGACGCGGGCGACCTGTGGGTGCGCCGCTTCCACCCTTCGCCCCAGGCGCCGGTCCGGCTGCTCTGTCTGCCGTACGCGGGCGGCTCCGCGAGCTACTTCCACCCGGTCTCCCAACGGCTCGCCCCGCGCGTGGAGACCCTGGCCGTGCAGTACCCGGGCAGGCAGGACCGCAGGAACGAACCGTGCCTGGAGACGGTACGGGAGCTGGCCGACCGGATCGTCGAGGTCCTCGGCCCGTGGCAGGACAAGCCGCTGGCGCTGTTCGGGCACAGCCTGGGCGCCTCGGTCGCCTTCGAGGTCGCCCTGCGGATGGAGGCGCGGGGCATCATGCCCGCCGCGCTCATCGTGTCCGGCCGGCGGGCTCCCAGCGCCCATCGGGACGAGCGGGTCCACCAGCGCGGCGACGAAGGGCTGCTGGAGGAGATCAGGCGTCTGGGCGGTCCCCAGCCCCAGCTCCTGGACGACGACGAGATCCGGCGCATGGTCCTGCCCTCGATCCGTGCCGACTACAAGGCCGCCGAGACCTACCGCTACGAGCCCGGCCCGCCGCTGTCGGCCCCCGTCTACGCCCTGACGGGGGACGCCGACTCCAAAGCCACCACCGACGAGGTCCGCCAGTGGGCCGGCCACACCACCGGGCCGTTCCGGATGGCCGTCTACCCCGGCGGCCACTTCTACCTCAACGCCCACGCCCCGGCGGTGACCGAGGAGATCGCCACCTGGCTGGTCCCCACCGCCACCACCGGACGCTGACACACCCCCGCCACAGCGGTTTCGTTACGCAAATACACGATTTGCGGAAATGGTGCGTGGCGGGGAATTCACCCGGTCTTCCACGGCCGGGCAATTTCCCGTCCCATTCCCCCCCCGCCGTCCACGGTCGGGTTCCGCCTCCGCTCCGGCC
The DNA here is from genome assembly GCF_030817475.1 of Streptomyces sp. V2I9. Lineage (NCBI taxonomy): Bacteria > Bacillati > Actinomycetota > Actinomycetes > Kitasatosporales > Streptomycetaceae > Streptomyces > Streptomyces sp. V2I9. The sequence continues at coordinate 17,624 of NZ_JAUSZJ010000004.1, forward strand.
GTCCGTGTCCGGGTTCGGGCCCGGCGGCGTCCCGGTGGCCGGGGGGTCCGGGACGGCGGCTGCCCGTCCGTCCGGCTACCGGGCCGGATTGCCGCGCGTCTTCAGCGGTTCCCACCAGTCGCGGCGTTCTCCGTACCAGGCGACGGTCTCGGCCAGTCCTTCGTCGAAGGAGACCCGCGGGCGGTAGCCGAGTTCCGTGGAGATCTTGGTGATGTCGACCGAGTACCGGCGGTCGTGGCCCTTCCGGTCCGGCACGTTCTCCACCATGGACCAGTCGGCGCCGGCCATACGCAGGAGCCGCCCGGTGAGTTCACGGTTCGTCAGCTCGGTGCCGCCGCCGATGTTGTAGACCTCGCCCGTCACGCCCTTCTCCGCGACCAGCGCGACAGCACGGCAGTGGTCGTCCACGTGCAGCCAGTCCCGCACATTGCCGCCGTCCCCGTACAGGGGCACCTTCCGCCCGTCGAGCAGGTGCGTCACGAACAGCGGAATCATCTTCTCGGGGTTCTGGTACGGCCCGTAGTTGTTGGAGCACCGGGTGATGCAGACCGGCAGCCCGTGGGTGCGGTGGAAGGCCCGCACCAGAAGATCGGAGGACGCCTTGGACGCCGAGTACGGGGAGTTCGGCTCCAGGGGCCGCTCCTCGCTCCAGGACCCCTGGTCGATCGAGCCGTAGACCTCGTCCGTCGAGACGTGGACGAACTTCCCCACCCCGGCCCGCAACGCGGCGTCCAGCAGCACCTGGGTGCCCAGGACGTTGGTCCGGACGAATTCCTCGGACCCGCCGATCGACCGGTCCACATGCGATTCCGCGGCGAAGTGCACGACGAGGTCACAGCCCTTCAGCGTCTCCGCGACCAGGGCGTGGTCACCGATGTCACCGTGGACGAACGTCAGCCGGGGATCGTCCCGGACGGGGGCGAGACTGGCCCGGTTCCCGGCGTAGGTGAGCTTGTCCAGCACCACCACCTCGGGCACGGTTCCCCCGGTGTACCCACCGGTCAGGGCCTGCCTCACGAAGTGGGAACCGATGAACCCCGCGCCGCCGGTCACGACGATACGCATACCGTCCCCCTCATTCCTCAGAGATCCGCACTCGCGATGGCCATCAGATACGCCCCGTAATCCGAATTCCGCAGCTCCCCGCCCAGCGCGTGACACGCGGCGGCATCGATGAACCCCATACGGAAAGCGATCTCCTCCAGACACGCGATCCGCACACCCTGGCGCTCCTCCAGGACCTGTATGTACTGACCGGCCTGGAGCAGGGAATCATGCGTTCCCGTATCGAGCCACGCGAACCCGCGCCCCAGATCGACCATCCTGGCCCTGCCCTGCTGGAGATATGCCCGGTTCACATCGGTGATCTCCAGCTCACCCCGTGCGGAGGGCCGGATCTCCCGCGCGATGTCCACCACACCGTTGTCGTAGAGGTAAAGCCCCGTGATCGCCAGATTCGACTGCGGCCGCGCCGGCTTCTCCTCCAGCGACACCAGTTCGCCCCGGCCGTCGGTCACCCCGACCCCGTAACGCTCCGGGTCCTTCACCGCATAACCGAACAGCACGCACCCGTCGACATCCCTGCACTGCTCGCTCAACAACGCCGACAGGCCCGGACCGTGGAAAATGTTGTCACCGAGAACCAGCGCCACCGGATCATCCCCGATGAACTTCTCGCCGATGACGAAAGCCTCCGCGATCCCGTTGGCCTGCGTCTGCTCCGCATACTCGATGGAAAGCCCGAGCCTGCTCCCGTCCCCCAGCAGCCCCTGGAACAGGCCGACATGCGACGGCGTCGAGATCACCAGGATCTCCCTGATGCCCCCCAGCATGAGAACCGACAGCGGGTAATAAATCATCGGCTTGTTGTAGACGGGGAGTAACTGCTTCGACACCGCATGCGTCAACGGATAAAGCCGTGACCCATTCCCCCCGGCCAGAACGATGCCCTTCATGTCCATCGACCCCCGTATCCGACGACCAACCCGGAACACACCGGACAGAACACCGTCCGACCACCATCAAATCCAAGTCCGAGCACCGAGACTATCCCTCACCACAACACCCCGTCCACCACCACGAAAAACACCAACAACCACAAACACACCCACTGGCAAAACTCACCCCAGATGCCTTCCCGTCCGCAAACACCACCGTTCCGGAACCGCACCCTCCACAGCGGCCGCACGGCCGGGGCGAGGCGGCCGGGGCGAGGCCGGCCCCCCGGCGCGACGGTCTTCGGAAAGGCCGGAGGGAACCGGGGCCGCCGATGCCGACGGCCGCCCGGCCGCCTCCGCCGCGACGCGGGACACCTCGGGCGGAGAACGCGAGGTGGACGACCGCGGGGAAGAGTCGGCGGTCCGGGACGGGAGACCCTGCTCCCGGAGCGCGGACCGCCCGCGTACGCCCGCCCGCGCGCGCCCGCGTCCGCCCGTGCGCGCGGCCGGCACGGCATGCCGGGGCACGGGCGGGGCCGGCTCGGGATGCGGCGACGCCCCGGCCGGGAGCATCGCGTACGGACCGGAGCGGGAAACGATGGGCCGGAAGCCGTTCCCGGCGCTGCGGCAGGCGGCCCGTCCCGAGGCCGGCCGACCCTGCGGCACCGGGCGGCGGACGGTGTTTCCCCGCCCGGAGCGGAGACCCGCGACGGTGCCCGGATGCGGCAACTGTCCTGCGAAAACAGGTCTTGCGCCGCGCAGAAGCGCTTGCGTACTATGACGCGAACTCGAAGATCAGCGTAGGGAGTTAGGTAAAACTGTCAACTATGCAGGCGCAGGATTTGACCATCTCCCAGTTGCCCCGGGTGCTGCGCCGATCGGGCTTCCTCGTACTGACGGATCATCCGGCGATGCCGGAACACCCGTCCGCATAATCAACTCTCGCCCGCTTCGGGGGGTGCGACGGCGGAGTTGCGCGCGTCGGCAAGGACTTCAGGAATCGCCTTGCGACGGAACTGTCCTCACGCCTGGTCTCCATCCCGGAGCCACGGACAACACGCCCCCCGGTAACTGAGCGCGGCTAGCCTGCGGTTGAGGCATGAGGAGGAACACATGGGCGTCGATGAAGTCGCAGTTGAGGCGGATGATCCCGCTCTCGACGACGTCGGGGACCGCCTGCTGTCGATCGTGTGCACCCGGTTGAACACCTCCTGCACACTCGATGACAACTTCTTCGCTCTCGGGGGCGGTTCCCTCGACGCACTCGAAGTCCTTGCGCGAATCCGTGAGGAGTTCGGGGTCCGTATTCGACTGCGGGAATTCTTCAAGGCGGAAACCCTCCGCGATCTCCGGGACATGATGGGAAGCGCGGCGTGACCGTTAACAGCACCGAGCCGATGACGGAAACGCTGCCGATCGGCCCGCTCCAGGAAGGCATGTGGCTGTTCTGGCGGCTGAATCCGGCGAGCCCCGCGTACTGCATGCCGGAGATTTTCCACTTCGAGGGTGAATTCGTCCTCGAAGCAGTGGAGTTCACGTTCAACGAGCTGATCCGGCGTCACGAGTCGTTGCGTACGACCTTCCGTGAGACCGAGGCCGGTGCCGTGCAGGTCATCGCGCGCGAGCCGGAGCCGAGGCCTGTTGAGGTGCTGGACCTGCGCCACTTGCCGGAGGGCGAGCGGTCCGAGCGGCTGCAGTCGGCCATCAACGCCGCGGCCAACCGCCCGTTCGACCTGGAGGCCGAGGCGGGGATCAGGCTCACCGCCCTCCGCGTCTCGGACAGCCGCACCACGCTGGTGCTGGTGGCCCACCACCTCGTGTGTGACGGCCTGTCGATGGCCGTCCTCCTGGACGAGTTCGGCGAGCTGTACCGCTCGGCCCGCCGCGGCGTCCCGGCCGAGCTCGGCCCCGTACCGCCCGGATACAGCACCTTCGTCAACAGGCAGCTCGCCACGCTCGCGAACGGCACGTACGAAGAGGAGCGGAAGTACTGGCGTGAGCGGCTCGCCGGAATCACCGGCAGCGCCCTGCCCGGCGCTGTCCACAGCTCCGTGCGGACGCCGGTGGCGCGGGACACGGCCCTGATGTCCCTCACGCTCGACGACACGCTGACCGAATCCCTCACGGCCTTTGCCCGCCGCACCCGGTCCACGCAGTTCTCCGTCCTCCTGGCCGTGATGAAGGTGATGATCGCGGCCGCCACGAGCGAGGGCACCACCGTGCTGGGCATGGCCACGAGCGGCCGGACGCCCGAGTTCGAGCGCACGGTCGGCTTGCTCGCCAACACCATCGTCATCCGGTCCGAGATCGACCTGACGCAGTCCTTCGCCGAGACGCTCGGCGAGGTGTCGCTGGACCTCATGGAGGCCATCGACCACCAGGACCTGCCGTTCAGCAGGATGATCGCGGACCTCGACGCCGAGCAGCAGCTGGGTTCGGACATCCTGCGCACGGTGTTCACCGCGGGCGCCGTCGGCAGCCTGAAACTGGGCGAGGGCGACCTGTCCGAGGTCTTCGCGCGGACCGATCAGGGGCCGTTCGACCTGCACGTGGCCTGCGACATCGTCGACACGGGGATCGCGCTGGACTGGGAGTACGCCCTCGGTACGTACCCCCACGAGGTCGCGCGTGGGTACGCCGCCGCGTACCAGGAGATCCTCGCGAGGCTGCTGGGCGAGCCCGACGCGCCGATGGACTCCCTCGGCCTGGCCGAGGTCCTGGCCCGCGTGCCCGGCCTCGCGGGAGGCGAGGCCGCTGGCGCGACCCCGGCCGTGGCAGCGGACCGGCAGGCCGCGGAAGGGGAGGAGGGCGGGCAGGACGCTGTGTTCACGCCCGTCGAGGAGACGGTCGCCGCCATTTGGACCGAGGTGCTCGGCGTGCCGGTGGAATCCCCGCACGACGACTTCTTCGACCTGGGCGGGCACTCGCTGCTGGTGGGCGCCACCATCGCGGAGGTGCGCCAGCAGGTCTCGCAGTCCGCGACCCTGCGCATGCTCTTCGACTACCCGCAGTTGCGCGAGTTCGTCTCCCAGCTGGAAGTCGACGGCCGGCCGGCGTAAAGCTGAGGATCCGGTTCTCAAGCCGCCGCAGTGGCCACCACCGCGCCGTGGAATTCGCGGCACGGTGGGCCCGGACGCGGTGACCGCTTTACGTGAGGGAGCAGCAGGTGCAAGAGCCGCTGGCCATCGTGGGCATGGCGTGCAGGGTTCCGGGGGCGGCCGACTACCGCTCCCTGTGGACCGGGATCGAGACCGGGGCGACGGGCATGGTGCGAGTCGGCGAGGAGGACCGCCGGCGGGAGAACATCAGCCTGGACCCCGAGGTGCGCAACCGGTACGTACCGGTCGCGGCGCCGCTGGACGGGTACGACGCCTTCGACAACGCCGCCTTCGGCATGAGCGCCGGGGAGGCCGACGGACTCAACCTCAACGGCCGCGTCCTGATGGAGGTCGCGCTCTCGGCCCTGGAGGACGCGGGCTGCGACCCGTTGCGGTATGCGGGCGGTATCGGCCTGTTCGCCGCCGGCGGGGGCGCCTCGCCGATCTCCGTCGTGCAGCGTGCCGGGGACTCCCGGTACGGGGATCCGGCGCGGCCTCTGAAGATTTCGGAGGCCATCAACTGGACGTCGCTGCTGGACAACGACTATCTGGCCACGCGGGTCGCGTACGCGCTGGATCTGCGGGGGCCGTGTCTGACGGTGCAGTCCGCGTGTTCCAGTTCTCTCGTCGCCCTGCACCTGGCGATGCGCAGTGTGCTCCATGGTGATGCGGACATGGCGGTGGCCGGGGGTGTCAATGTCGAACTGCCGCACCGGGTGGGCTATTACCACCAGGAGGGCAGTATCTGGTCGGTCGACGGCTCCTGCCGGCCGTTCGACGCCGACGCCGGCGGCACCATCACCGCCAGCGGTGCGGGCGCGGTGGTCATCAAGCGTCTGGATCAGGCGCTCGCGGACGGGGACGCCGTCCACGCGGTGATCCGCGGCAGCGCGCTCAACAACGACGGGAACCGGAAGGTCGGTTTCACCGCGCCGAGTGTGACGCAGCAGAGCCGTGTCATCGGTGCGGCGCTGGCGAACGCGGGGGTCGACAGGCGCGAGATCGGCTACCTGGAGGCGCACGGCACCGCCACCGCGATCGGTGACGTCGTGGAGTGGGCGGCCATCGAGCAGGCGCTGGGGCCGGACGGGGTGCGGTGCGCGCTGGGCGCCACCAAGGCCAACCTCGGGCATCTGGGGGCCGCTTCGGGCATCCTCGGCGTCATCAAGGCGGCGCTCGTCCTCGCGCACGGCCGGATCCCGCCGGTGGCGAACTTCAGGGAACGCAACCCGCAGATCAGGCCGAAGAGCGACCGGCTCTTCGTGCCGGAGAGCTGTGGGCCGTGGGAGAGCGAGAAGCCGCGGCTGGCCGGGGTGAGCTCGATGGGCGTCGGCGGCACCAACGCGCACGTCGTCCTGGAGGAGCCGCCCGTCGCCGAACCGGTCGAGGAATCAGGCGAGTTGGTGGCCGTACTGCCGGTGTCCGCCGCCTCCGAGCGGAGCGCCCAGGACACCGCCGAGCGCGTCGCGCGGTTCGCCGCCGAGCATCCCGGGCGCCTCGGCGCCCTCGCCCACACCCTCGCCACGGGGCGGCGAGTGCTCCCCCACCGGGAGGCGGTCGTCGCCGTCCGGCGGGAGGGTGAGGTCACCACCTGGCGTACGGGCGGGCGGCTGGCGAAGCGGAAGCCCGCCGGTGTGCTGGTCCTGCCGGGTCAGGGGATGCCGGCGGGAGATCTCACCGGTGCCGCGGCCGGGATCGACGGGTTCGCGGAGCTGTTCGCCGAGGCGCTGCGCGCGCTGCCGGCCGAGGACCGGCCCGCGGTGGAAGGGCTGTTGTCGGGTGCGCCGGCGGACGGGGCCGAGCCGCGCCTGGGCGAGCTCGCTCTGCTGGTGCAGTCCGTGGTGATCGGCCGGTCGCTGCTGGCGGACGGTCTGCGGCCGTCGGCGCTGTGCGGGTTCAGCCTGGGCGAGTTCGCGGCCGGGGTGCTCGCCGGTGTGTTCGACCTGGGCGAGGCCGCCGCGGTGGTCTCGGAACGCGCCCGCATCCTGCGGGACGCACCGCCGGGCGGGATGATCCGCGTACGCCTCGCCGAGGAGGCCCTTGCTCCCTATCTGGGCGAGGCGGTGTCCCTGGCGATCGTGCCCGGTGCCAGGGACTGCATGGTCAGCGGGGAGGCCGCCGCTCTGGCCGCGCTCACGAAGCGGCTGCGCGGCGACAGGGTCGCGGCCGTCCGCGTCCCCGTGGCGCACCCGTACCACAGTGCGGTCCTGTCGGATCTTCTCGCCGGGTACCGGGACGTGTGGGCGAAGGTCTCCCTGCGGCCCCCGGAGATCCGGCTGATGTCGCCCACCGAGGGCGGCTGGCTGGACGACACGACGGCTTGCGATCCCGGCTTCTGGGCGGGCCAGCTGGTCCGGCCGGTGCGGTTCGGCCAGGCCATGGCGGGGCTCCGCGCGGACGGCGCGGATCTCGTTCACGTCCTGGACGCGGAGACCGGTATCACGCCGTTCGTCCGTGAGGTGTTCGGTGCCGCCGCCTCGGCCATGACCGTGAAGGGCCAGGCGGGTTACGACGAGGTGAGCCGGGCGCGGCTGCTGGCCGCCGCGTGGACGGCCGATCTGGACCGGGTCGCGGTGGGCGCCGGGGAGGGGGCCGGCGCCGCCGGGCCCGTGCGTGTCCACGCTCCCACGTACGTCTTCGACCACCGTGCTCAGGAGGAGCAGCCGCCGATGCAGAGCGAGGCACAGTCCACAGCGGAGAGCGCGGAGGCACAGCCCGCCGCGGAGAGCGCGCCGTCCCGGCCCGTGCTCTCCCCCGCCCGGGCGGCGGCCGTCGACGCCGGGGTCCGGCAGATCGTCGCCAAGCTCGTGGGGCTGTCCCCGCAGGAGCTGGAGGCGGACCTGTCCTTCATCGAGCTCGGTTACGACTCGTTCCTGCTCATCCAGCTCGCGGACGCCCTGTCGGCCGAGTACCGGGTGGATGTGGACGTGCGGCTGCTGTATTTCGATCTCGATTCGTGTGCCGCCCTCAGCGACCACCTCAAGGGCAGGGTCGCCGCGGGCGGCCCCGCCGAGGAGGCAGCCGCCCCGGCCACGGCCCCCGCCCCGGTGCCCGCGCCCGTGTCCGTGTCCGAGGCGGTGCGGCAGCCGGCCCCCGCGCCCGTAGTCGTGCCTCCCGCAGCGCAGGCCGGGCCGGCCGCGGTCGCACCGCTGCCGCGGCCGCCCGTGCCGGTGACCGGCGGGGCGGACGGGACCGAGCCGCTGCCGGCCGAGGCCGACTGGATGCGGCGCACTCCCCTGTCGAAGCGCATCACCGAGGAGGACCGTTTCGCCCTGGCCGACCAGCGCAATCTGGTCGCCTCCCGCAGGAACCGGCGCGAGGTCAGCTACCCGGTGGTCGGCGCCCGTGGCGCCGGGGCGCGTTTCACCAGCGTCGACGGGCACGAGTTCCTCGACCTCTGCATGGGCTTCGGCGTCAATCTGCTCGGGCACGCCTCGGCGCCGCTGACCGCGGCACTGAGCTCCTTCTCCCCCTCGGACCTGCTGATCGGGCCGCAGTCGTCCACGGCCGGCGAGGTGGCCCGCGGTATCGCCTCGCTGACGGGCGTGGACCGGGTCGCCTTCACCTCCTCGGGCACCGAGGCGGTCATGGGCGCCGTGCGGGCGGCCCGTGCCCGCACCGGCCGCAGGCTCGTCGTGCAGTTCTCCGGCTCGTACCACGGCACCTTCGACGGTGTGCTGGTCGCGCCGCGCGCGGGCGGTGAGCGGGGCGAGAGCACGCCCCTGGGGCGGGGCACGCCGCCCTCGATGGTCGAGGACGTGCTGATCCTCCCCTACGACGAATCCGCGCTGCCGGTCCTGGAGTCCTACGGGGAGCAGCTGGCCGCGGTGCTGGTCGAGCCGGTCCAGAGCCGGCGCCCCGGCTACCAGCCGGCCGCGTTGCTGCATCAGCTGCGGGCGCTCACGAGCGCGTTCGGGGCGGCGTTGGTCTTCGACGAGATCATCACCGGTTTCCGGTGCCACCAGGGGGGCGCCGCCGCGTACTTCGGGGTGCACCCGGACCTCGTGACGTACGGCAAGGTGATCGGCGGGGGCATGCCCATCGGGGTCATCGCCGGGGACGCCGAGTTCATGGCGCCCATCGACGGCGGACGCTGGCGTGAGGGCGATGTGGGCTTCCCGCAGCGGCCGAGCATGGTGTTCGCCGGCACGTTCGGCAAGCATCCGATGACCATGGCCGTGGCGCAGCAGATGGTCTGGCACCTGAAGAAGGAGTCGCCCCGGCTCCAGACCGGGCTGACGGACATGACCGCCGGCCTCGCGGCGCGGATCAACGCGCGGGCCGCCGCGCAGGGCCATCCGCTCGAGGTCGAGCACTTCTCCTCCCTGTTCCGGATCAACGTGGAGGGCGGCCCGCTGGCGGAGGACATGTTCTCCCTCGGCCTGCGCAACCGCGGGATCTATGTGTGGGAGGGCGGCACCTGCTTCCTGAGCGCCGCCCACACCGAGGCGGACTGCGCCCGGATCGCCGAGGCGGTGGCCGAGACCGCGGCGGAGCTCGACGCGCACGGCCACTGGGACAAGGTGCGTGCGCGGCGCACCGCGGGCCCCGCATCCGATCCCGTACCGGCGGCGGTCCCCGCTTCCGAGCCCGTGCCCGCGCCGGTCCCGGAGCCCGCTGCCGGGCCGGTGGCGGCCGGGGAGGCGCCGCTGACGGACGGGCAGAAGCTCCTGTGGATGGCGACCGAGCTGGGCGGGGAGCTCGGCCAGGCGTACCAGATGTCCGATGTGCTGCGCGTCGAGGGCGTCGTGGACGCGGAACGTCTGCGGCGGGCGGTCGAGCGGGTCGCGGCGCGGCACGAGGCGATGCGGACCGGGTTCGACGAGTACGGGGAGTTCCAGCGCACCGTGGCGCATGCCGTGCCGGACTTCTCGGCCGGCACGCTCGCCGACGCCTCGGCGGGCGAGGTGGAGGCGCTGCTGCACCAGCACGCCCTGCGGCCGGTGGACCTGTCGGCCCCCTCGCTGTTCCGTTTCCACCTCCTGCAGACCGAGGACGCCGCCTTCGTGCAGGCCACCGCCCCGCACGCGGTGGTCGACGGATGGTCGTTCCAGGTGCTGTGGTCGGAGCTGTCCGCCTGCTATCTGGACGAGACGGCGGGCGCGGCCCTGGAGCCGCCGGCCGGTTTCCTGGAGTACGCGCGGCGCAAGCGTGAGGAGGAGGACGGGCGGTTCGAGGCCGGCAGCGCCCGGTGGCGGGAGCGGTTCGAGAAGGTCTGGGCCTCGGCGCCGCTGACCGAGGACGCGGGCCCGTGGCAGCCCCTCACCCGGGCGGACGGTCTGCCGGCGCAGAGCCTCGCGGACCTGCGCGGGCTCGCCCGGGCGAGCGGCGCGACCCGGCACACGGCCGCCCTGGCGGCGGTCGCGGTGGCGGCCTCGCTGCTCACCGGCACCGACCAGGCACTTCTGATGGCCCATCAGACGGGGCAGCCCCGGTACACCGACAGGCCGCTCATGGGGTTCTGCGTGGACCTGCTGCCGGTCTTCGCCGAGCTTCCCGACGCCGGCAGCCTGATCGACGTGGCGAAGGGCCTGCAGCGGCAGATCCTGGAGTTCTCGCCGCACACGTCCGGGCTCTACCGTGTGCTGCAGGAACAGCGCTACCGTCGGCAGCCGTCCGGTCTTCTCGCCTTCAACTACGAGGTGCAGCCCCCGGCGGGTCTGTTCGGTTCCACCGCCACCCCCGTCGTCCTGCCGCGGCCGTCCAGCGCACGGCCCGCGACGGTGACGGTCGCGGAGCAGGACGAGGGGGTGGAGGTGCTCTGCGAGGTCGCCGGGGCCAGCGATCTGGGGCCCCACGTGGGGCGGTTGGCCGATACGGTGCGTCAGGTCCTGGCCGAACCGGCGGTGCCGCTGGGGGAACTGCGCCGACGTGCGCGCGCCTGACCCGAGCCGGGGCGAGGCGCACGCAGCACTGAGATCCGACATCACTGTGAAGGGGGGCAGGCCGCCGGATGGCATCCTCGGCAGGCCTATTGCCATGACTACGCCAACGAATCAGGCTCTGCACCGCCGACTCGCCGTGGAGCTGCGGGACTGCCTGCGCGAGCGCCGGACGGTCGCGCCCCTGTCGGCCCGCCACCCGGACCTCACGGTGGCCGACGCCTATGCGATCCAGCGTGAGATCCGTGCGCTCGACGTCGCGGGCGGGGCCGTGCTCGCGGGGCACAAGATCGGGTGCACCAGCGAGGCCATCCAGAAGATGTTCGGCCTCGACCAGCCCGACTTCGGCTATCTGGCCGACCACATGCTGGTGCCGGACGGGGTGTGCCTGGACCCGGACCGGTTCATCGCCCCGAAGGTGGAGGGTGAACTCGCCTTCCGTATGGGCGAGGACGTCTCCAGGGAGCGGGGTGAGCGCGCGGGACGTCCTGGACGCCACCGCCGAGGTGCTCCCCGCGCTCGAGGTGCTCGACAGCCGGATCTCGAACTGGGAGATCGGCCTCGTGGACACCGTCGCGGACAACGCCTCGTGCGCTCTGGCCGTGCTCGGTACGGGAGTTCCGCCGGGGGGCATCGACCTGGCGGCCGAGCAGATGGTGTTCGAGGCGGGCGGCACGGTGCAGACCGCGTACGGTACGGCGGTGCTGGGGCATCCGGCGGAGTCCGTGGCCTGCCTCGTGCGGATCCTGGACTCGTTCGGCGAGGGGGTCCGGGCGGGTGATCTCGTCCTGGCCGGGGCCTGGGCCGCCGCCGTCGACCTGCTGCCGGGCGCCGCCGTGAAGGCGTCCTTCGGCGCCCTGGGATCGGTCTCCCTCAGCATGGGCGCGGGCGAGGCGCGGTCCCGCGTATGAACATCGGTTCGTGGCCGAGTCGTTGGGTGATAAGGGGCAGAACATGAAACAAGACGGACGGCCGTCGGTCGCGGTGCTCGGTGCCGGGCTCATAGGTGTGGACCTGGTGTCCAAGGCTGTACGTTCCGACGTGCTGGACTTCCGGCTCCTGGTGGGGCGCGACGAGCGGACACCGGGTCTGCGCCAGGCGGCCAGGATGGGCCTGGGGACCTCTGCGGAGGGCATCCGGGCGCTGACGGAGGCCGAGGAGCCCTTCGACATCGTCTTCGACGCGACCAACGCGATGTCGCACGCGCTGCACGCCGAGCTCCTCGCCCCGCTGGGCACCATGCTCATCGACCTGACGCCGAGCAAGGTGGGGCGGATGGTGGTGCCGACGGTCAACGGCCTCGACGCCACCGGGTTCAGCGACGTGAACATGGTCAGTTGCGGAGGGCAGGCCTCGATCCCGATCCTGCACGCCGTCTCGCGGCGGCACCGCCTGGACTACGTGGAGGTCGTCACGACCGCCGCCAGCCTCAGCGTCGGCCGCTCCACCCGGCTCAACCTCGACGAGTACGTGGGGACCACGCAGGACGCCGTGCGTGACTTCACCGGGGCCAAGGAGGTCAAGTCGATCCTCAACATCAGCCCCGCACGCCCCCCGGCGACGTTCCGGGTCTCGATGTCCCTGCACGGGGACAAGCTCACCCGGGGCTCGGTGGGGGCCGCGGTCGAGGAGGCCGTGGCCGCGGTGCGCGCCTTCGTGGGCGGCTACCGCGTCACCGCGTGCACCGTGAACGACGGCACGGCCTTCATCGCCGTGGAGGTCACCGCGCACAGCGACCGCATCCCGAAGCACGCGGGGAACATCGACATCATCAATTCCGCCGCGCTGCACGTCGCCGAGCAGTACGCGCGGAGCAACCGCCCGGCCGTGGAGAAGGAGAGCGCATGAGCGGGAACAAGGACGCCACCGGGGCGGCGCCCGCCGCAAGGCCCGTCCTGATCCACGACCCGACGTTGCGCGACGGTCACCACGCGGTGCGCCACCGGCTGACCCGTGAGCAGTTGCGGGCGTACGCGGCGGCGGCCGACGCGGCGGGGGTTCCCGTGGTCGAGGTCGGGCACGGCAACGGACTCGGTGCGTCCTCCCTCCAGGTGGGGCAGGCCCGGCTCAGCGACGACGAGATGCTGTCGGTGGTCCGCGAAGCGCTGCAGAACAGCCACATGGGCGTGTTCATGCTGCCGGGCTGGGGCACGACCGAGGACCTGAGGAAGGCCATCGCCCACGAGGTCGACGTGGTGCGGATCGGCACGCACTGCACCGAGGCGAACCTGGCCGAGCGGCACCTGGGCTTCCTGCGGGAGGCCGGGGTCCAGGCGCACGGGGTGCTGCTGATGAGCCATATGGCCAGTGCGCAGCAACTGGCCGAGCAGTGTGCCGAGCTGGTGGGGTACGGGGCGACGGGGGTGGGCATCCTCGATTCCTCGGGGCACTACCTGCCCGCCGATGTCACCGAACGCGTCCTGGCCATCCGCGGTGCCGTCGACGTGCCGGTGATGTTCCACGGGCACAACAACCTGGGCATGGCGGTGGCGAACTCCGTCGCCGCGGCGGAGGCCGGGGCCGGGATCCTGGACGCCTGCGCGCGCGGGTTCGGCGCCGGGGCGGGCAACACCCAGCTCGAGGTCCTGGTCCCGGTGCTGGAACGGCTGGGCTTCTCCACGGGCATCGATCTGTACAAGCTTCTCGACGCGGCCGATCTCGCCGGCCGGGAGCTGATGGACGCGCCGCCCACGATCGACTCGGTGGCCGTCGTCAGCGGGCTGGCCGGGGTGTTCTCCGGTTTCAAGACCCGTGTGCTGGACATCTCCCGGCGTGAGGGGGTCGATCCCCGCGACGTGTTCTTCCGGCTGGGCAGCCTGCAGGCGGTGGCCGGCCAGGAGGACCTGATCGTGGACGTGGCACTGGCTCTGCGTGAGTCCGGTGACCAGGCCGCCGAGGCTGCCGCGCCGGGAGCGGCGCAGGGCGCGCCGGACATGTACGAGGTGCTGAGGGAAGTCCTGGTGGACGAGTTGCAGTTCATGGCGCAGGACGTCGTCCCGACGGCCACGCGGGCCGATGTGGGACTGGACTCGGTGGCCGTGGTGGAGCTGGCCACGGTGCTGAGCGCGCGGCTCGGGTTCACCGTCCACGACTACGAGCTGGTGGAAGCCGGCACCCTCCAGGACCTGGCCCGTCTCGTGGAGGAGCGCCGTCTGGCGGCCGGTGCCGCGGCCGTGCGTTAGGGGGGTCCGGCGGACCGGTCAAGGTCCGCCGGCCTCTCCTTCGGCGGGTCCGTCAGGCAGCACCCACTCCCCCTCTTTCACCTTGGGATTCATCGTGACGAACATCCGATTCCGTGCGGCGCTCGGCCGCGTCGCCTCGTACGCCCCGACCCCGGTCGCCTCCACCGGGGAGCCGCCGCGGCCCCTGTCGGCGAACGAGACCCCGCACGGGCCCCTGCCGGGGGTCCTGGAGGCCATCGCGGCGGCGGGCGCGGCCGTGAACCGCTACCCCGACGCCCGTTGCCGGGAGCTGACCGGGGCGATCGCCCGCTTCCACGGGGTGGACGCGGGCCGGGTGCTGGTGGGCGGCGGCTCGGTCGCGCTGCTGCAGGCGCTGTTCCAGGCCTTCGGTGAGGTGGGCGACGAGGTCGTCTACGCCTGGCGGTCGTTCGAGCTCTACGCGGAGCTCGCCGAGCTGGCCGGGCTGCGTTCGGTCCAGGTTCCGCTGGCGGACGGCGTGCACGACCTGGCGGCCATGGCGGACCGTGTCACCCCCTCCACCCGGATGGTCGTGGTGTGCAATCCGAACAACCCGACGGGCACGGTCGTCACGCGGGAGGAGATACGGGCCTTCCTGGCGCGCGTCCCCTCGGACTGCCTCGTCGTGCTGGACGAGGCCTACATCGAGTACACCCGTGCTGCCGGGGCCGGCAGCGGGGTGGACCTGCTTCAGGAGTACGGCAACCTGGTGGTGCTGCGGACCTTCTCCAAGGCGTACGGGCTGGCGGGGCTGCGGGTGGGGTATCTGCTGGCCGCCGCCGACGTGGTCACGCAGTTGGACAAGCCCTGTCTGCCGTACGCGGTGAACACGCTCGCGCAGCGGGCCGCCGAGGTGGCGCTCGGCCTCCAGGAGGAGCTGGCGCTGCGGGTCGAGGCGACGGTCGCCGAACGCACGCGGGTCCGGGAGGCGCTGCTGGCCCTGGGCCTGCCTGTACCGGAGGCGCAGGGCAACTTCGTCTGGATCGGGCTCGGCGGGGACGCGGTGGAGTTCGGGCGGTGGTGCATGGCGCGGGGGGTCGCCGTCCGGGCGTTCGCCGGTGAGGGTGTGCGGGTGACGATGGGGACCGTGCGGGACAACGACGTCTTCCTCGAGGCGGTGGCCGGCTGGGCCGGGGTGCCGGGGCGGGCCGCGGGGCGGCACAGTGGTGAGGCGATGGCGGGGGTGGACGTATGAGCGTCAGCAGCGGGATGAGCCCGGTGGTGCGGGTGGACGGCAGTTCCCTCACCCGCCGGGTGACGGTGTCGCCGGGGATGTGCAGCAGCGGGTCGCAGATCTTCGGCCGTATCGGTGACTGGACCTGGGAGGCGGTGTCCGCGGCGTGCGACATGAACGTGCACGGGGCGCGGACCGCCGACGGCCGCCCGGCCTACCTGTCCTTCTACTACTACCGGGTCCGGGGCGGGAAGGCGGTCCATCCGCACGGGCTGTCCTTCGGGGACGAGCTCACCGTCTGCTCGCGGGTGTTCCAGATCGGCAGCCAGTCCGCTCTCACGCTGCACCGGCTCGCGCCCGCCGGACTCGGACTGCCGGACGGGCCGCTGGACCCCGCGGAGGTGTACGAGGAGCCCCACCCGGACTGCATGTACGCGGAGAACTTCAACCGCTGGATCGCCCGTGCCACCCCCGGCAGCAATCAGGGGCTGTCCGAGGTGATCCCCCCGGACTTCGCCTACGCCGATCTGCCGCGCCTGCCCAACGCCTATTCGCCCCGTACGCCGGTGGGGCGTGCGCGGGCCGCCGGCAGTTTCTACGCGCAGGCGCCCGAGGGGTTCGTCGAGGCGGGTCCCTCGCACACCGCCGAGTACACCCTGGATGTGATCCGGGACCTCAACGGGGCGGGGCTGGTGTATTTCGCCTCGTACTTCTCCATCTTCGACACGGTGCTGCTGAACCTGTGGCGTTCGCTGGGCCGCAGCGACCAGCAGTTCCTGCGCCGCAAGGTGGTCGACCAGCGTGTCGGTTACTTCGCCAACGCGGATGCCGACGCGGTGTTCACGATCACGGTGAACCGGTGGCGCAGTGTGGCGGCCCCCGGTGTGGAGATCGCCGACATGGCGATGCGCGAGGCGGGCACGGACCGGCTCCTGGCTGTCACGGCGATCGAGCTGGACGCCTCCCCTGTCTGAGGGTCAGGTCCGGGCGTGCTCGGGCTGCCAGTCGAGGACCGCGGCCAGGGGGTGTTCGGATTCCAGGGGGAAGAAGTGTCCGCCGGGGTAGGTCTGCGCGGTGAAGGCTGAGGTGGTGCAGTCCTGCCAGGGCGTGATCCGTTGCATCGGCACCCCCGGATCGCGGGTGCCGCCCTGGGCCAGGACCGGGCAGCCGACCGATACCTGGCCCAGGGCGTCGAGGTAGCGGGTGCAGGCGCGGCAGTCCGCGGTGAGTGCGGGCAGCACGGCGGCGGCCATGTCCTCGCCGAGCGGCCCGTCGAAGTCGAGTCCGCCGAGGTTGCGCAGCGCCCGGGCGATCTGGCGGGGTGCGAGCCGGTCGAAGCGGATGGCCTGCGGGAGGTGCGGTGCGGCGCAGGCGGCGACGGTCAGGAGTGCCGGGGCCGGTGCCCGCAGGCGTTCCAGGGCGCGGGTCGTCTCCAGGGCCACCAGGGCGCCGAAGCTGTGCCCGTACAGGGCGAAGTCGTCGGTTCCTTCGCTCAGGACGGTTTCGGCGAGGAGGGCGCCCATGCGGGTGATGTCGTCGAGGCAGGGTTCGCCGAGCCGGTCCTCACGGCCGGGCAGCTGGACGACGCGCAGGTGGGTGCGCAGGGGTGAGCGGGCGAAGGGCAGCAGGAAGCTGCGTGCGCCCGTGCCGGCGGCCGGTACGCAGTAGACCGTCCGGCCGGGCGGGGCCGGGCCGTCCCCGCCGGTGGGCGGTGTGCGGAAGCTCCGCAGGGCGAGGCGGCCGTGCTCCTGGTTCACCCGTGTCCTTTGCGGTCGTGCCCCCCGGGGTCTGCGGGCGGGGGTGCTTCGGGGCAGGTGCGGGAAGGGCGCCCTGCCCCGAGGCTGCCGGCCCGCGGGGCGGGAGGATCAGAAGTACGACTTGAGCTCGCCGCGGCGGCGCACGTCCACGGTCGCGCAGTGGAAGGAGCCGCCGAAGCTGTTGAAGTTCCGGAAGGGGCAGGGGATGGCCGTCATGCCCCAGTCCTCGGCGAGGCGGCGCATCGGCTCGTCCTGGGCCTCGACCACCATGCGCTCCTCGTCGATCATGAGGACGTTCATGTTGATCCACTTGCTGGTCATGTACAGCGGGTGCCCGTCGGGGATCGCCGGCGGCGGGGCGGTGCGCACTTCCCAGTCCTTGAAGATCTCCGGCACCTCCGGCACCCGGTCGGGGTGGATCAGCAGCTTGCCCGGTGCCAGCGGCATCAGGGAGGCGTCGATGTGCATGGGGTGGTCGTCGGCCAGCGTCAGTTCGTGCACCCGGTAGGTGTCCCCCAGGTGGCGGCGCAGCCACTCGATGCCCATGGCGTTGGTGACGTGGCTGCGCTGGGCGAAGATGTCGCGTCCGCACCGCACGAAGTCGGCCGCGTCGAAGGTGGGCTCGAACTCGGTGATCACCGACCGGAACGGCTCGCCGTCGGGCTGGTCGGTCCAGCCCTCGACGTAGAGCTCGTCGGAGAGTTCGGGCTTGGGCGGGGAGCTCCAGCGGGCGCCCTGCTGGAAGTATTCCTTGAGCAGGGGCCGGAACGCGGAGGAGGCGTGCTGGCGTGAACGCCAGGACATCGGCGCTTCGATGATGTCGTTGCCGACGACCAGCAGCAGGTCGCGGGGCATCGCGTCGTAGAGGCCGGTGCTGGACCAGCCCTGTCCCCCGTAGGGCACGCTGTGGTCGCGCGGTTCGGGGCGGCGTACCTTGACGCCCTCGCCGGCGAGGATGTCCTCCAGCTGGTCGAGTTCGTCGCGGGCGGCGGCGACGCGGTCGGCGGGGAACGGCTTGCCCGCGTTGTCCTGGAAGACCTTGCGCTGCTCGGGTGAGAGCGGCGCGCCCACGGCGATGTGCCACGGGGGGAAGTGGGCGCCGTCCACGCTGCCGACGATGACCTCCTCCAGCGGGTCCCACTCGTTGAAGGCGCTGACGGGGCTCTCGCCCCAGGCAGCTGACTCACTCATATTGCGTCCTTTGCAGTGGGGTGGCCCATGCGGGCGAACAGGGCTGGCCGGACGGGTGTCCGTCCAGAATTCTTCTGCCTCCCGCCGGGGTTCGGCGGGGCCGGTGCGTCCGGCGGGTGGTCAGGCGGGTCGCTCGCCGGGCGATGCCGCCCTGGCGGCGGGGGGCAGGGGTTCACGGCGGACGTCGAGGAAGCCGACCACCGCCGGGACCGGCGAGACGACGTGCCCGTCCTCGCGGAACGAGGCGCTGTGCTCGTCGCAGACCTTGGGCAGTTCGCTCCAGTGGGAGGCCGGGCGCAGGTGGTGCTCCTGGTGGTAACCGTCGTTGAAGGTCAGCCAGTTGTAGACGCGGCCGTAGTGGCTGATCGAGTTCGCGTACCGGCTTTCGGGGTGGGCGCCGTAGTGCCGGTAGTAGTTCTGCACGTTGACCAGGGTGAAGGCCACGGCGATCGCGGGCAGGTAGCACCACAGCAGCCACTGCCAGGACAGCACCGCGTAGAGCGCGATCAGCGCGAGGACGGCGAGGCGGTCGGCCTGGACCTGGCGGAGTTCCGCCTTGCGCCGTTCGGGGTTGCGGGTGGCCAGTTCCTGGAGCAGCGTCTCGTCCTTGCCGACGGCGCAGCCCCGGCGCAGGGCGAGCACGGTGTCCAGGAATTCGCGGACCGAGCCGCCGAGGCTGAAGAGCAGGTAGCGGCCCAGCGGGGCGTGTCCGTCGTCCTTGCTGTAGCGGAAGGTGGAGGTGATGTCGCGTGTGGTGCCGTCCGCGCCCTTGCGGTCGTTGTTGTAGCGGTGGTGGTTGCGTACGTGGGTGAGCCGGTAGGCCTGCACGGACTGGGCGATGTTCGCCGAGCAGATGACCGACGCGACCGCGTTGAGGGCGGAGGAGACGAACCAGGGCCGGTGGGAGAACAGGTGCGAGACGATGATGACGCTGTAGGTCATCATGAACGTCAGCAGCAGGAACGAGCCCAGCATCGGCCACAGCCCGGTCGGGTCGATGGCGGCGAGTGCGATCGTCACCGCGAACTGGGTGACGCTGATCAGTACCAGAACAGCGTCGACGGGGCTGTGCCGGAACACGCGGGGCTGCCGGGCTTCCATGAGCTGGGACACCTCTACTCGTCGTATGCGCGATAAGTCGTAGCGCGCCGGCAGGGCCGTTTCGAGAAGTGCGGAAATGGCCGGCCGGGGCGGGCGGAGGCCACGTGAATAGGTGTGCGGCCGCCGCGGTATGGAGCTGTGGCCGGAAGTCCTGCGTGAGAACTCCCGGAGGCAAGGGCCGTGAGGGGCACGTGATGTGTCCGAGGCCATGGGCGACGCGTGACGGGATGGTTTCTGTTCCGCCGCCGATTCGGCCGTCCGGCTGGTCAGGACCGAAGGGACGGGAATGTGGTTGTGTCTGCCAACCGTCGCGTATCCGGGGTTCAGCAGCTCTGATGGACAACCGGTACACGAGAAGAACCGAGTCGAGGTGTGAGGCACGTGCCGTCGTCGGCCACGGCGCCTCGCCTCCCGCAAGCCCCCCTCCTGCCTTGCCGGCGGCGGCTCAACCGCCGGGCGAGGCCCGCAATCGGCCTCGTCCACGCTCGAGTTGGCATTCAACATCGACTGCTGTGACCGGGTCAAGGGCGGTTTCCTCCCGAGTTGGGTTCTCCTGCCCCGGGGGTGTCAACGGGCGGCGGCCGCCGGTCTGTTGTTCTCCGGCTGTCTGTATGCTCACCCCCGCACCGTCGCACCACCCGCATGTACGCTTTTTGCTGGCCGTTCAGGACGCCGCGGAGACCCGCGGGGAGAGGGTGTTTTCACTTGTCCGCGAAGACCCTGCACTCCTGGTTTACCGACAGTGTCCGCCGGGACCCCGGTCAGGAAGCGCTCGTTGTCGGGGGGCAGCGTCTGTCCTATGCGGAACTCGACGCCGTTTCACGGGAATTGGCTACGCGTATTTCCGCGGTGGCCGGTCCGGCTCCGTTCCGGGTCGGTTTGCTGGCCGCCGCCAGTCTGACCGCGTACGCGGGTTATCTCGGGGTGATCCGCTGCGGCGGCACCGTGGTTCCGCTGAGCGTGGACCATCCGCCGGCGCGGATCCGTCAGGTCTGCGAACTCGCGGGTCTGGACGCGGTGCTGGCCGAGGAGCGGGACACCTCGTTCCTGGAGGGCTCCGGCATTCCGGTGATCGCCGTGGGCGAGGACGATCTGCAGCGTGCTGTGAAGGCCGCCCCGGCCGTGCCGGAGGCGCCGGAGGGGGACGAGCGTGATCCGGACACGTTCGCGTACATCCTGTTCACCTCCGGGTCGACCGGGGTGCCCAAGGGGGTGCCGCTGCGCCACCGGCACCTGGACGCCTACCTCCGCTTCCACATCGACCGCTTCCAGGTGGGTCCCGGCTGCCGGGTCTCGCAGAACATCGCGCTGACCTTCGACCCCTCGGTCCTCAACACGTTCATCACCTGGGGCGGCGGGGCGACGCTGGTGGTGCCCTCGCGCGGTGAGCTGGTCGACCCGGTCGGCTTCGTCAACAGCCACGGGCTGACCCACTGGATGTCGGTCCCCTCGATCGTCTCGCTCGTGCGTGACACCGGGGCCCTGCCGGCGGGCAGTCTGCCGACCCTGCGCCACAGCTTCTTCGGCGGTGAGCAGCTGACCCTGGACCAGGCGCGGGCCTGGTCGGACGCCGCCCCGAACACGAAGGTGGACAACCTGTACGGGCCGACCGAGCTCGCCATCTCGGTGACGGCCTACCGGCTCCCGGCCGACCGCGGCGACTGGCCGCAGACCTCCAACGGCACGGTCCCGATCGGCCGGATCCACCCGCACCTGGACCACCGGATCGACCCGGAGACGGGCGAGTTGCAGGTCCGCGGGCCGCAGCGGTTCGACGGCTACCTCGATCCCCGCGTGAACGCCGGGAGTTTCCACGAGCCGGGGGCGCACGACGGCCCGGAGCCCAGCCCCGAGGCCTGGTACCGCACCGGTGACAGCGTCCGGACCGAGGACGGCGAGCTCGTGCACATCGGCCGGCTCGACCAGCAGGTCAAGATCATGGGGCAGCGCCTCGAACTGGGTGACGTGGAGGCCGCGATCCGGCAGTGGGGGGACGTGGACGACGTCGTGGTCCTCGCGGTGAAGACCGGCGGCGAGGCCCGGCTCACCGCCGTCTACCGCGGCAGCGGCACCCCGGCCGAGATGCGCACCCGGCTGCGCCCGCGGCTGCCCTTCCACATGCTCCCGGCCCGGTTCGTCCAGGTCGACGCCCTGCCGCTCAACGCCAACGGCAAGGTGGACCGCCTCGCCTGCGGCCTGCTGTGACCCCGCCGCCGGGACGCGGCGTCCAGGACGCCCCGAGGTACGGCCCGTTGAAGGACGAAGGAGTACAGGCGTGAAGGACACCGTGGTGGTCCGGCCCCGGCGGGACCCGCAGGCCGTCAGGCGTTTCATCTGCCTCGGGTACTGCGGCGGGGGGGTCGGCTCGTACCTGAAGTGGGCCGACGTCCTGCCCGACGGCGTGGAGCTCGCCGCCGTCTGCTACCCCGGCCGTGAGGGCCGCTTCGTCGAGGGCTTCGCCGGGGACTGGGAGGAGCTGGTCGAGGACGTGATCACGGCGGTCGTCTCCGCCTCGGACCTCCCCTACGTGCTGTTCGGCCACAGCATGGGCAGCTGGGTCGCCTTCGACGTCGCCTCCCGGCTGGAGGAGCGCGGCCACCGCCGCCCCGAGGCCCTGGTCGTCTCCTCCGCGAACGCGCCGAGCACCGGCCTGGACGCCGGGGAGGTGATCCCCTCGCAGGCGCAGAGCGACGAGCAGCTGCTGGGCTGGATGCGGGAGTTCGGGCTGCTGCCGCAGCACGTCCTGGAGGACGCCGACCTCCAGGAGATGGCGGTCGAGCTGATGCGCGCCGACATCCGGGTCCGTGACTCGTTCCGCTTCCGCGCGGGCTCCGGGGTGACGGTCCCCGTCGAACTGTTCACCGGCGCCGGGGACACGACCATCGACCCGGACGTCCGGGAGCAGTGGCGCAGGCTCGCCGGGAACGGGCTGCGCCACACCGAGCTGCCCGGCTCCCACTTCTACACGCCCGGGATCTGGGACGCCTTCCCCTCGCACATCTCCTCGCTCCGCTCGGGCACCCGGGCCGCGTAGGCCCGCGCCACGGAAGGAATCCGCAGTGACCCTTGATGAGTCGGACCGGCTCGTAGCCCTGTTCCTGGAGTCGGCACGCCGGGGCCCGGAACGCGTCGCGGTCCGTGACGCCCACGGATCGTGGGACTACGCCGCGACCGCCGCAGCGGCCGCGGAGCTGGCCGGGCGGCTCGCCGCCGCCGGGGTGCGGCCCGGCGACAGGGTCGGCGTCATGGGGGCGCGCCGGGCCGGTGCGCCCGTGGCCATCCTGGCGGTGCTGTGGTGCGGTGCCACGTACGTGCCGATCGATCCGGCCTGGCCGGCCCCGCGCTGCGCGGCCGTCCTGCACGGGGCCGGGGCCCGGACGGTGCTGGCGGTGGACACCGCGCGCGAGACGCCCGCGGACGTGGTGCGCCTGGACCTGAGCACGCCCGAGCTGATGGCGGGCGGGGGCGCGGAGCCGTGCGAGCCGCTGTCCCGCCCGCGGCCGGGCGCCGCGTATGTGATCTTCACCTCCGGGTCCACCGGCACGCCCAAGGGTGTCGAGGTGCGGTCGGCCGCCGCGGCCGGGCTCGTGGAGTCGGTGGTCTCGCTGATCGGGATGGGACGGGAGTCCTCGTTCGTCGCCCTGTCCTCCTTCGCCTTCGACGTGTCGGTGTTCGAGATCTTCGCGCCGTGGTCGGTGGGCGGCGAACTGGTCGTCGCCAGCGAACTGCAGGTGCTGTCCAACCAGTTGGGGGCCCTGCTGGACGTGCCGGGGCGGGAGGTCTACGTCCAGACCACGCCGACCGTCCTGGAGCACCTCCTGCAGGCCGGTCTCGAACTCCCGGCCGCCGCCGTGCTGCTGCTGGCCGGGGAGCGGCTGCGCCGCGCGCTGGTCGCCCGGGTCGCGCACGTGCGGCAGGTGTGGAACCTGTACGGGCCGACGGAGGCCACGATCTACACGACGGCGCACGCCTGCCTTCCGCTGGACCCCGGCGGGGCGGAGCCGGACCTTCCGATCGGTTCGCCGGTGGCGGGTGCCGTGCTGGAACTCCGTGCGCTGGGCGACAGCGGCGAGGACATCGGCGAACTCCTCGTCAGGGGGCCCGGTCTGGCCCTGGGGTACGTGGGGCGCCCGGACCTGACCGCCGAGCGGTTCGGCGCGGACGGGACGTGCTACGCCACGGGGGACGTGGTGCGGCGCCGGGCGGACGGGCTGCTGGTGCACGCCGGGCGCATCGACCGGCAGGTGAAGATCCGCGGCAACCGCGTCGAGCTGGACGAGGTGGAGGACGCCCTGGTGGCGCTGGTGGGCCATCGCCGCGTCGCGGTGCGGGTGGACACCCACCGGCTGATCGGCGCGCACCTCGCGGCGTTCGTCGCCGGCCCGGAGGGTGATGTGGCGGAGCTGCGCCGGCAGGTCGCCGGGCGGCTCCCGGCGTACATGGTGCCCGCGCGCGTGTACTGGGTGCCCGAGATCCCCAGGACCAGCAGCGGGAAGACCGACCACAGTGCCCTGCGCGCCCCGGAGTCCGGCGGGAACTGGGACGATGCCGTGTTCGAGACCCTGTCCTCGCTGTGGGAGCGGCACCTGGGCTCCCCGGCGGCGCCGGACGCCAACTTCTGGGCGCTCGGGGGGAATCGGCGGGCCGCCGAGGAGATCGCGGCCGGGCTGAGCAGGGCTCATGGCACCGAGGTGGACGCGGCGGTGATCGAGCGGTACCCGCTATTGTGCGACCTGGCCGCCGTGGTTTCGGACCCTCTTGCGCGTATCGACGCGGAGCGATGACGGGGAAGGAACAGCCGTTCCGATCGCTGCCAGGCGGCGCCCGCCCGAGCTCGTGGCCGCGGCGCCGATTCCACCGAAGGGACCGACCTCTCGCTCATGCAACAGATTCCCTCGCTCGACCATGACGGACTCGACCATCGGTCGCCGGGCCGGTTCCTGCTCGCGCTCGTGGGCAAGCAGAAGGCGGCCACCCTCTGGGGCGCCGTCACGTCCGCGGTCTGGATGACCAGCCAGGCCCTGCTCCCGGCGACCATCGGCCTCGCGATCGACCGGGGTGTCGCCGGCGGCGACCTCGGCGAGGTGGTGTGGTGGTCGGCGGCCGTCCTGCTGCTGGGCATCGTCCGGGCGCTGACCGGCATCGCCTTCTACCGGCACTCGATCATCACGCGTACGGTCTCGGCGTCCCTGATCACGCGCATGGTGACGCGGCAGATCACCCGGCTCGGTGCGGCGCTGCACCGGCAGAAGGATGTCGACAGCCTGATCGCGACCAGCACCTCCGACAACGTCGCGATCGGCGTCGGTCTGCTGTACGCGGGCCGGATCGTGGGCGCCGTCTCGGCGATGGCGGCCGTGACGGTGGCGATCCTCATGGTGTCGGTCCCGCTGGGCCTGCTGGTCCTGGTGGTCGTACCCGTGCTCAGCGGGCTGAGCAGCCTGCTGCTGCGCCCCCTGCACAGCAACCAGGACGTCTACCGTGATCTGCAGGGGCAGTTGGCCGGGCGGGCCGTGGACATCGCCTCCGGGCTGCGGGTGCTGCGGGGGGTGGGCGGCGAGCGGAAGTTCGCGGCGCGTTTCCGGGCCGATTCGCTGCGGCTGCGGACCGCGGACGCCGAGGTGGCGCGGGCCGAGGCCGACTTCGAGGCGGCGCGCGTGCTGGTGCCGGGCCTGATCACGGTGATCGTCACGTATGCGGCGGCGCGCTTCGCGCTCGACCAGCAGCTCACGATCGGTCAGCTGATCGCGTTCTACGGGTTCGCGACGTTCCTGACGCTGCCGCTGGCCGACTTCATGGAGGGCATGAGCCAGGTGACGCGTGCCATGGTGGCCGCCCGCCGGGTGACGACGCTGCTCAACATCCCGGTGGAGGTGGAGGAGGCGGGCGCGGCGGCCGTTCCCGCGCCGCGGACCCGTAACGAGACGCATCTGGCCGACCCCGCCTCGGGTCTGGACGTCGCCCCGTCCACGTTCATGGCCGTCGCCTGCGCCGATCCCGCCGACGCCGATCTGCTGGCCCGCCGGCTGGCGCGCTTCGAGGCGCCCGGCGAGAGCGCGCTGAGCGGTGAGCCGTGGGCCTCGCTGCCGCTGCCGGCGGTGCGTGCGCGGATCCTGCTGTGCACCAACGGCGACCGGTTCTTCACCGGCACCCTGCGCGAGGAACTCGCCCTCGGCCGGTCGGTGGGGGCGGCGGACATCGAGGCGGCCCTGGAGACCGCGTCCGCCGCGGACATCGTCGCTCCCCTTCCGGAGGGCCTGGACAGTCCGATGACCGGGCGCGGCCGTACCTTCTCGGGCGGTCAGCTGCAACGGCTGCGGCTGACGCGGGCGTTGCTGGCGGGGGCCGATTTCACGGTGTTCGTGGAGCCGACCGACGCGGTGGACGCGTACACGGAGTACCGCATCGCGGAGAACCTGGAGCGGTTCCACGGGGCGCACGAGGAGGGGCGCAGCGCGGTCGTGTTCACCGTCAGCCCGCTGTTGCTCCAGCGTGCGCACCGGGTGGCGTACGTGGAGGACGGGCGGGTGGTCGCCGCCGGCACGCATGAGGAACTACTGGAAAGCCACGCGGAGTACCGGACGTTGGTGGCCCGCGACGAGACAGCACCGGTGAGGCCATGAAGGTTCGTACGCTCCCCGTCGCCGAACCCCGGTTCGTGCGCCGTTTCCTGCGGTTGACGGCGGCACGTCACCGCGGGGAACTGGGCAAGGTCCTCGCCCTGTACGGCGCGGCCGTCAGCAGCGGTCTGGTGGGGCCCTGGCTGCTGGGTTCCCTGGTGGAGGACCTGCGGCACGGGACGACCACCGGGCATGTGACGGTCGTCATCGCCGCGCTGACCGGGTTCATCCTGCTGCAGACCTTCCTGACGCGGATCGCGTTCCGTGCCGCGGGGCGGCTGGCGGCGACCGTGCAGGGCGAGATCCGTGAGAAGTTCGTCGACGACGTGCTGGACCTGCCGATCGCCACGGTCGAGAGCGCCGACGACGGCGACCTGGTGACCCGTGCCTCGCAGGACTCCGAGACGTTGCGGCGCACCATGCAGCTGGCGGTGCCCCAGGTCACCGAGGCGCTGGTGTGGATCGTGCTGGGCATCGTGGCCCTGCTGGTGGTGTCGCCCCTGCTGTCGGTCGCGCTGCTGATCATCCTGCCGCCGCTGTACGCGGTGAACCGCTGGTTCCTGGCCCGTGCGCGCGAGGGGTTCCTGCGGGAGGCCGCGGCCTCCTCCGGCATCACCGACGGGCTGGACGCCACCATCCAGGGTGCGGCCACCGTCGAGTCCCACCGCCTGGAGAAGGACCGTGTGCTGCGCGCCGAGCAGGCGACGGACACCTGGTACGAGACGATGCGGTACACGCTGCGGCTGCGCACCGTCCTGTACTCCACGGAGGAGTTCCTCTACACGCTGCCGCTGGCCGTCGCGCTGCTGCTGGGCGGCTACGCCTACAGCGAGGGCTGGGTCGGTATCGCCGAGGTCACCGCGGCCACCCTGTACATCCTCCAGCTGATGTTCCCCTTCGAGACGCTGCTCGACTGGGTGGGCACGCTCCAGCAGGGCAGCGCCTCGCTGGGCCGTCTGCTGGGGGTGTCGGCCGGTGCCGGCGGAGAGGACGCGGGGAAGGAGGCTCCCGTGGGGGCGCAGGCGTCCGGGGAGAGGGTGGCCGTGGATGCGGTGGACCTGTCCGTGCGTGATCTGCGGTTCGCGTACGAGGACGGGCCGCAGGTCCTGCACGGGATCGATCTGAGCATCGGCCGGGGTGAGCGGGTCACCATCGTGGGGCCCACCGGAAGCGGCAAGTCGACGCTGGCCAGGCTGCTGTCGGGGACCTACGCCCCGCAGGGCGGCGAGGTGCGTCTGGGGGGTGTCGCGCTGGCGGAGCTGGCGCACCACGAGCTGCGGCGGCATCTGGTGCTGGTCAGTCAGGAGCAGCACGTCTTCGGGGGCACGCTGCGGCAGAACCTGGAGCTGGCCGCCTCCCACCTCCCGCAGGAGGGGGGCCCGGAGGGTGGTGACGCGGCCCTGTGGAGCGCTCTGGCGACCGTCGGTGCGACGGGCTGGGTGCAGGGGCTGCCGGAGCAGCTGGACACCACGGTGGGTGTGGGCGGGGAGAGCCTCACGGACGCGCAGGTCCAGCAGCTCGCGCTCGCGCGGCTCGTGGTGGCGGACCCGAGTGTGCTGATCCTCGACGAGGCGACCTCGCGGCTGGATCCGGGGTCGGCCCGCGAGCTGGAGCGGTCGTTCGCGGCGGTGCTGGAGGGGCGCACGGTGATCTCCATCGCGCACCGGCTGCACACGGCGCGGGACGCGGACCGCATCGTCGTGGTGGAGGGCGGGCGCGTCGTGGAGTCGGGTTCCCACCAGGACCTGCTGGAGCGGGGCGGGGCGTATGCCCGGCTGTGGTCCAGCTGGATATGAGAACTGCCGCCCATACGAGGGGAGTCGACGGCTTGATGCTCGCTCACGAACGGTTCGCCGCCCGCGCTGCCGCGCAGCCCGGAAGCCTGGCGGTGGTGCAGGGTCCGGTGCGGCTGACGTATGCCGAGCTGGAGGCGCGTGTCCGTCATATCGCGGGGCTGCTGCGGGGGCGCGGGGTCGGGCGGGGTGATGTCGTCATGGTGCATCTGGCGCGTTCGCCCGACCTGATCGCCACCATGCTCGCGCTCTGGACGGCGGGGGCGGCCTATCTGCCCGTGGAGCCGGGAACTCCGCCGGAGCGGCTCGCCGCGGTGGCGGGCGGTTCGCGGTGTGCTCTGGTGGTGACGGCGTCGGCGGGTGACCGGCTGCCGGAGCTGGGGGTGGCGGTGCTGGGCCTGGACGAGGCCGGCCCGCAGGGGCCGGTGGGGGCGCCCTGTGCGGTCTCGGGCGCGGATCTGGCCTATGTCATCTACACCTCCGGTTCGACCGGTGCGCCCAAGGGGGTGGAGGTCGAGCACGCTTCGCTGGCCTATCTCCTGGCGCACATCAACGAGCGGTACGGTATCGCGCCCGGGGACCGTGTCCTGCAGTTGGCCGCCATCACGTTCGACACCTCTCTGGAGCAGATCCTGGTGGCGCTGGTCAACGGTGCTGCCCTGGTGCTGCCGGAGCGGATGTGGGCTCCGGGGGAGCTGGTGGAGGAGATCCGCCGGCACGGGGTGACGGTCATGGACCTCTCCCCCGCTTTCTGGCGTGCGTTCCTCGCGGATCTGGAGGGCAGGCCGCAGGATCTTCCGGTGCGGCTGACCATCGTGGGCGGCAGTGCGGTGCATCTGTCGGACTGCGAGAGTTCGCTGCGTCTGCTGCCGGGTTCCCGGCTGGTGAACGCCTACGGTCTGACGGAGGCGGCCATCACCTCGTGCACGGCGGAGATCACCGCCGCCGCGGTCGCGGGCGCGGCGGCGGGGCACGGGAGTGCGCCGGTGGGGCATCCGCTGCCCGGTACGGGTGTCCATGTGCTGGCCGAGTCGCTGGAGCCGGTGCCGGACGGGCAGGAGGGGGAGGTGTATCTGTCCGGGCCGGGGCTGGCGCGGGGGTATGTCAGTGCGCAGGCCACGGCCGCCCGGTTCGTGTCCGGTGCGGGGCTGCGCCTGTACCGGACGGGGGATCTGGGGGTGCTGACGGCGCAGGGGCTGCGGGTGACCGGCAGGGCGGACCGTCAGCTGAAGGTGCGGGGGTTCCGGGTGGAGCCCGCGGAGATCGAGAAGGCGCTGACGGCCCATCCGGAGGTCACCGACGCCGCGGTGAAGCCGTATGTGCGGCACGGTGATGTGGCTCTGGCGGTGTATTACGCCACCGGTGCGGCCGAGCCGCCGCGGGTGCGGGACCTGCGCCGTCATCTGGGTGCGCGGCTGCCCGCCTACATGGTGCCCTCGGTGTTCGTGCCGGTGGGCTGTCTGCCGGTCAAGGCGAACGGGAAGGTCGATTTCGCGGCGTTGCCCGAGGTGGGTGGGCCGGTGTGAGGGGTTTCAGTGCGGGGCTGGGGCGAGGTCCTTGGCCAGGAGGTCGTCCAGTTCCGCGTCGGGGTTGCGTACGGTTTCGTGGACGAGGCCGGTGAACTGGGCGGCCAGCGTCTCGATGTATTCCCGGTCGTAGAGGGTGGTGCGGAAGCAGATGGCGCCCTGGAAGCCGCGTGTCGCGGAGACGACCGAGAACGACAGGTCGGATTTGACGACGACTTCGTCGGTGTCGATGGCTTCGACTTGGAGGCCGCAGGGCCACACCTCGGCCCGGGCGGGGATGTTCTCGTAGGTGAACATCGTCTCGAACAGGGCGGTGGGGCGGCCCTCGCGGCGTGAGCCGAGGCGGGCGAGGAGCTGGGCGAGGGGGTAGTCCTTGTTCTCGTAGGCGTCCAGGGCGACGCCCCGTACCCGTTTCAGGAGGCTGCGGAAGGTGCGGTCCTGGTGGGAGTCGATGCGCAGGCCGACGATGTTGACGAAGTACCCCATGGCTTTGAGCAGGGCCATGTCGTTGCGGTTGGCCATGGGGCTGGCCACGACGATGTCGCGTTGTCCGGACATGCGTGCCAGGGCCAGGTGCTGGATGGCCAGCATGAACATGAAGGGTGTGGCGCGTTCCTCGGTGAGGAGTGCGGCCAGGGCGCCGGTGTCGGTGTTCATCTCGAATTCGACCGCGTCGCCGGCGATGGAGGTGAGGGCGGCGGGCGGGCGGCCGGGGGGCGGGGCGAGGGGGGTGGCGCCCTGGAGGGTGCGGCGCCAGAATTCCAGTTGGGCGGTGCTGTCGGGGGACTGCAGCCAGGTGTGCTGTGCGGTGGCGAAGTCCGTGTAGTGGGCGGCGACCGGTTCCACGGCCGGGGTGCGGCCGCGGGTGTGGGCGGTGTAGAACTCTTCGAGTTCTTCCATCAGCAGGTCGACGGAGTGGCCGTCGAAGATGGCGTGGTGGGCCACCATCATGAGGACGTGGTCGTGGGTGGTGCGTTGCAGCAGGCCGGCGGTGAACAGGGGTCCGCGTTCCAGGTCGAAGACGTGTTCGGCTTCCTGGTTGAGCCGGTGGTGGACCGCTTCGTCCTGGTCGGGTACGGGTTCGGGTGTGAGGTGGACGAGGAGTTCGTCGGCGACGTGCTGGCGGGGCCTTCCGTCGACGTCGACGAAGGTGGTGCGCGGTGCCCCGTGGCGGGCGATGACCTGGTTCAGTGCCTGTTCGAGGGCGGGTACGTCCAGTTGTCCGCGCAGGCGGTAGGCGAACAGCATCGTGTACTGGGCCGATCCCCCGGCGAACTGGTCGATGAGCCACAGGGCTTCCTGGCCCACTGACGCGGGGGCGTGTCCTGTCGGGGTCACTGGTCTCCTTGGTGTGGTGTTCCGGGCCGCTTCGCGGGGCGGGGGTCTCAGGTCTCCGGTACGGCGGTGGCGCCGACGGGTCCGGGGGTTCCGGGGCGGCGGGCGGGGAGGGATTTGTAGATCATGCCCATGCCGCCGAGTACGCCGCTGAGGCGGGGCAGCTGTGCGTAGACGGGGTCGCGCTGGAGGATGGCGTCGACCTCCCGCAGGCGCCACATCGGGGTGCGGGGGAAGAGGTGGTGGACCAGGTGGAAGCCTTCGCCGTCCTTCTCGCCGAGGAGGAAGCGGGTGCCCGGTCCGTAGACCCGGTTCCAGGACATGTAGATGTCCATCCGCGGTGCGGTCTCGATGAGGGGGAAGTGCTCCATGAGTTCGGAGACGGCGCCGATCCATACCTGGGTGGTGATCAGGGGGACGAACCAGAGCAGCAGGAGCCACATCCACCAGCCGCCCAGGACCGCCCAGGCCAGGACGGCGGTGAGGAGGGCGACGCGCAGCCAGCGCTCCGATGTCTTCTCGCCCTTGGCGATGATCCGGTGCCGCAGGAGGTAGAGGAGGTAGGAGGCGGTGGCGCGGGGGCTGAGTACCGACCACATGTAGCGGCGCAGGGCGGCGCGGCTGAGGTTGTCCCCGCACAGGGCGTTGTCCTGGTACTGCTTGTAGTCGGGGTCGCGTTCGGGGTCGCCGAGGCGGCCGTGGTGTTCTCCGAGGTGTGAGGCCCGGTAGCCGGTGAAGCTCTGCAGGACGGGGTATCCGCCGAACAGTGCGCCGATGACGTCGCCGGCTTTGTGGTTGGCCATGAACGCGCGGTGGGTGGCCATGTGGAGTACGCCGGCGAGGGCGCGCTGGCGGCCGCCGATGAAGAACACGGCGACCGTGTAGAGGGGGATCGCGGTCCACAGCGGGGTGTGTTCGAAGGCCAGGACGGAGAGGGTGATCCACGCCGCGGTCCACAGGACGTGTTCGGCGACCTCGACGGGGCCGTGCCAGTTGTCCGGGCGGGACGCGGCGCGTACGGCCGCGAGGATCTCGGGTGAGAACCGGTGCCGTTGGGTCCGTTCAGCGTTTTCCACGGTGGTGTCCCTCCTTTTGTTTCTTCGCGTTCGCGGGGTGGGCCGGGCGGGTGGCCGGCATGGGTCAGGGCTCCTGGAGGGGCAGGGTGTCGACGGGGGTGTCGGGGTCGGCCAGTGCTGCGGTCAGGAGGTGGAGCAGGGTGTCCTGCCAGTGGCGTGCGGTGTTCCGGTCGAAGTGGTCGGCGGCGTATTCGACCTCGCCGTCCAGTGCGTCGGGGCTCTGGCGCATGGTCCAGGTCAGGGGCACCTTCGCGGTGCGGGTGTGGAGGAAGTGTTCGCCGATGTCGAGGCCGTCGAGGGTGTGGTGGCTGTCGTGGGGGGTGGACTGCATGGCGAACATCGCGTGGAAGAGGGGTGTGGGGCCGCCGGGGGGCCGGGGCAGGGCTTCCACGACGTCGGAGTAGGGCAGGTCCTGGTGGCTCAGTGCGTGGGCCAGGGCCTGGTCGGTGCGGGCGATGAGGTCGCCGAAGCTCATGCCGGCGGTGAACGGCATGCGCAGGGCGAGGGTGTTGACCAGGTAGCCGATGAGGTCCTCGGTGCCGGGCCGGTTGCGGCAGGCGGCCGGTACGCCGATGACGGCTTCGTCGGTGCCGGCGGTGCGCCGCAGGGTGGCGAAGAAGGCGGCGAGGAGGACGACGGGGACGGTGGTGCCGCGGGAGGCGGCGAGGGCGGTGACGGCGGCCGGGTCGAGGGTGTGGGGGGGCAGGGGCAGGGCGAAGCCGTCGGTGGTGGTGGGGGTGCCGGGCGGGGGCGGGGTGCCGGGGGCCGGGAGGGCGGGGGCCGGGGTGAGGTGGGTGCGCCAGTGGTCGCGTTGTTTCGCGGCCTCGGGGCCGCGCAGCCAGCGGTCCTGCCAGGCGCAGTAGTCGGCGTACTGGAGGGTGGGTTCGGGCAGGGGGCGGCCGGTGTAGAGGGCGCTCAGTTCCCGCCAGAACACGGTGAGGGACCAGTCGTCGAAGACGGCGTGGTGGATGGTGAGCAGCCACAGGTGTTCGTCGGGGCCGGTGCGGAAGAGGTGGGAGCGCAGGAGGGGGCCGGCCGCCAGGTCGAAGGGGCGGGCCGCTTCCTGTTCGGCGAGGCGGGCCGCTTCGGTGGGGCCGGTGGTTTCGGTGAGGGTGGTGTGTACGGGTGTGGTGGGGCGGATGCGCTGCCAGATCTTGCCGCCGTCCGCCTCGAACACGGTGCGCAGTGTTTCGTGGCGGGCGGTGAGGGTGGTGAGGGCGGTGTCCAGGCGGTCGGTGTCGAGGGGGCCGCGCAGGGTGTAGCACAGGGGGATGGTGTAGGCGGGGGCGGCGCGGTGGATCTGGTGGAGGAACCACAGGGCCTGTTGTCCTCGTGCGGCCGGGAGGCGGTCGGTGCGCTCGGTGCGGGGCGGGATCGGCCCGTGGGCGGTGTCGTGTCCGCGGGTGCGGCGTACGAGGGCGGCGAGGCCTGCGGGGTGGGGGTTTTCGCGGAAGGCGGCGAAGGGCAGTGCGGCGCCGGTGACTTCGGCGATGCGGCTCAGGAGGCGGAAGGCGCGCAGGGAGTCGCCGCCGGCGGTGAAGAAGTCCTGTTCGCGGTCGAGGGGGGCGGTTTCCAGGACGTCGCCGGCGAGGAGGCCGAGTACGTGTTCCAGGGTGGTCGTGGTGTTTCCCGGGCCGGCGGGGGCGGGGGTGGGGGGTGTGACGGGGGGCAGTTGGGCGCGGGCGACTTTGCCGTTGAGGGGTGAGCGGGGGATGCGGTCCATCAGGACGAGGGTGTGGGGGACCATGAACTCGGGGAGGCGGTCGGTGAGTTCGGTGCGGATGGCTGTTTCGTCCACGCCGGGGTCGGCTTCGATGTAGGCGACGAGGCGGGAGCCGTAGGGGGGTGTGTCCACGGTGAGGACGACGGCGTCCCTGACGCCGGTGCAGCGGTGGACGGCGCTTTCGACCTGGCCGGGTTCGACGCGCTGGCCGCGTACTTTGACCTGGCGGTCGGAGCGGCCGAGGAAGACCAGGGTGCCGTCGCTCTCGCGGCTGGCGCGGTCTCCGGTGCGGTACATGCGTGCGCCGGGCGGGCCGAAGGGGTCGGGCAGGAAGCGGTCGGCGGTGAGGGCCGGGGAGGCGTAGTAGCCGCGGGCGACGGGCGGGCCGCCGACCCAGAGGTCTCCGGGGGTGGTGTCGGGGACGGGGTCGAGGTCGGGGTCGAGGATGTGGATGTCGGCGTCGGCGAAGGGGCGGCCGATGGGGACCAGGGCGTAGTCGCTGCCGTCCACGGTGCTGTGGGTGTTGCTGCCGTCGGGGCGGTGCAGGGCGACGCTGATCGAGGTTTCGGTGGGTCCGTAGTCGGAGACCCACTCGACGGCGTCCGCGCCGGGAATCTGTGACCAGGCGGTGAGTTTGTCGACGAAGATCTTGTCGCCGCCGATGAACGCGATGCGCAGGGTGGGCGGGAGGGTGACCAGGCCGGCGGTGAGGTCGTCGACCCATTGGTGCCAGTAGGCGCTGGGCAGGCTCACCATGGTCACCGACAGGCGTTCGATCAGGCCGGTGAACTCGTGGCTGGTGAAGCGGCGTTCGGCGGGCATGACGACTGCGGCTCCCGCGCTCCAGGCGGGCATGATCTCTTCCAGGGCGGCGTCGAAGGCCATCGCGGTGAACTGGAGGCTGCGGTCGCGGGGGGAGAGCTTGAGCTGGTCGCGCAGGGACAGGGTGTGGTTGACGAGGCTGTCGTGGGCGACGGCCACCGGTTTGGGCATGCCGGTGGAGCCGGAGGTGAACACGCAGTACGCGAGGTTGGCGGGGCGGATGACGGGCCGGGGTGCGGTGGGGGTGTGGGCGGCCAGGTCCAGGGTGGCGAGGTCCAGGACGGGGATGCCGTCGGGTTCGAGGGCGGCGGGTCCGTTGCGGACGAAGGCGGCGACGTCGGCGTGGCGGAGCATGGTCTCGGCGACGGCGCGGGGCAGGGAGGGGTCGACGGGGACGTAGACGCCGCCGGCCTTCCACACCGCGAGCATGGTCAGCAGGAGTTTCGGGGAGGGGTCCATGCTGACCCCGACCAGCCGTTCGGGCCGGATTCCGTGGCCGGTGAGCGCGTTGGCGAGCAGGTCGGCCTGCTCGTCGAGTTCGCGGAAGCTGAGGGTGCCGCCGTCCCAGACCACGGCGGGGGCGTCGGGGGTCTGCGCAGCCTGCGCTTCGAAGAGGTGGTGGACCAGGGGGCCGGGCATCATTCTCCACACTCCGGATCCAGCGGGGCTGGCTCGGGAAGCTCGGGCTCGGTGATCGGAATCGGAGGTTTCGGACACGAGGGGGTGGAGCGGGGGCGGGAGGGTCCGCCGGGGGAAGAGTGGTGCGCTGTGTGCCGGGGGTGTCAGCGGGACTGCATGGCGGCGCGCAGGCTGGCGGGGCGCATGTCGGTCCACAGTTCGCCGATCCGCTCCAGGCAGGCGGTGCGCGAGGCGGGTTCGCCGACCGGTTCCCAGCCCGCGGGAATCTCCCGCCGGGCGCTCCAGACCGAGTACTGGTCCTCGTGGTTGCGGACGATGACGTAGTGGTCGTCGGTCTCAGACATGGTTGCCTTCCCTCGTCAGTCCGGATCAGCCTGGTGTGCGGCGCGGCCGGCCGGTGCGGCGCGGGCGGTGGCCCGTGCGGCGCGGGGCGCTGCTGAACGTGGCTCGCGGCGACCGGGTCAGGGGCCGTCCGAACTCCCCGGGGGCTACTTCATCAAGGGCGACTTGTCACTGTCAATAGCCTATTGGGCTCGCCGGGCGCACCGTGATCACGGCCCGGACCAGCCTCAATATGTTGCGCGGGGTGCGGAGTTGGTGGTGGGGTGGGGGTCTGCGGGCCCGGTGGGCCCAGGGGCGAGGGGGTACGGGGCGTGATTCCTCGGACGTGCAGGATCGAGCGGTTCTTCGGGGAGTGGGAGTCGGGGGCGGAGCTGCTGGCCTGCGCGTCGGATGTGGACGGTCTGACGCTGGGTGAGGTGCTGGCGCTCGCCGACGGGGAGTGCCTGAAGCTGTGGGAGGGGCTGCAGCTGGGGTACACGGAGACGGCCGGGCATCCGCTGCTGCGTGATCAGATCGCGCAGCAGTACGCGGTGACCGGTGCGGACGGTGTCACGGTGTGCGGGGGCGGTGCGGCGGAGGCGCTGTTCCTGCTGGCGCACGCGCTGCTGGGTCCCGGGGACCACGCGGTGGTGGTGTGGCCGGCGTTCGAGTCCCTGCACCGCATCGCGCCGGCGCTGGGCGCCGAGGTGAGCCGGGTGGAGCTGGACGCGGCGGACGGCTGGCGGCTGGACCTGGACGCCGTACGGGCGGCGCTGCGGCCCTCCACGCGGGCGCTGTTCGTGAACTTCCCGCACAACCCGACCGGGGCGCTGCCCTCGCGCGCGGAGTTCGGGGAGCTGGTGGCGCTGGCCGCGCGGGCCGGGGTGACGCTGGTGTCGGACGAGGTCTACCGGCACCTGGAGTTCGACGGGCGGGACACGTTGCCGGCCGCCTGCGACCTGGACGGGAGCGCGGTGAGCGTGGGGGTGATGTCGAAGGCGTACGCCCTGGCGGGGCTGCGGGTGGGCTGGATGGCCACCCGCAACCGTCAGGTGGCGCGGGCGGCACGGCAGTTGAAGGACTACACCACGGTGTGCGCTTCGGCGCCGGCGGAGATCCTGTCGCTGATGGCGCTGCGCGCGCACGAGGAGCTGGTCGCGCGCAGCAAGAAGATCATCCTGGCCAATCTGGGGCATGCGGAGGCGTTCTTCGCCCGGCATGCGGAGGTCTTCGAGTGGCAGCCGCCGCGGGCGGGGATGCTGGCGTTCCCGCGGCTGCGGCCGCCTGCGGAGGTGGAGGAGTTCATCGGCGCGCTGGCCCGCGAGGAGGGTGTACTGCTGCTGCCCGGCAGTGTGTTCGACACCGATGACAACCGTTTCCGTATCGGGCTGGGGCGTACCTCTCTGCCCCTGGCGCTGGAGCGCACGGACGCCTTCCTCGCCCGCCGGGCGGGGGCCGCGGGGGTCTGAATCGTGCAGGTCGTACCGCCTTTGGGCGGGGCTTGTCTTGTCAAGAGGCCGCTGGATACGATGACGCCGAATCCGCGGTCAGCCGAAGCTAGGTGGGGGAAGGCTGTCAACTATGTCTGTGCGTGAGGAAGATGTCTCCCGGATCTGGGCGGAGGTCATCGGAATTCCGGAAGCCGACATCCACACCAATTTCTTCGATCTCGGCGGCCATTCGCTGCAATTGATGGAACTCTCCGCCCGCCTGAGCGAGGAGCTGGGTGTCGACGCGGACGTTCTCGTGCTGATGGAGCACCCGACCGTCGCGGCGTGCACGGCGCACTGGAACGCCCGGGAGCCTGCCGGTGAGCAGGACTTCACGGGCTCGCGGTCATGAACGGGACGGGGCTGTGGGCGCCGCTGGAGATCAGGCCCGGGGACGTGGGCGCCGGTTCCGGTGCCGGGGGGCTCGCGGCGTATCTGGACTCCGTGGACCTGGAGGCTCTCCTGGTCCGTGAGAAGGCTCTGGTCTTCCGTGGTTTCCAGGTGCCGCAGGACGGGCTCGACGCGGTCCTGGAGCGTCTGCTGCCGCGCCGTATCGCCTATGTGCACGGGAACTCGCCGCGTACGAAGGTGGGTTCGAATCTGTACACGTCCACGGAATATCCGGCGGCCTACACGATCTCGATGCACAACGAGCTGTCGTACGCCCATGCCTGGCCGGCGCGGCTGGTGTTCTACTGCGCGGTCGCGCCCGCCTCCAGGGGTGCGACGCCGCTGGTGGACGGCCGGCTGTGGCTGGAGTCGCTGGACGACGAGGTCCGTGAGGCCTTCGCGGGCGGGGTGTGCTACACGCAGAACCTGCACGGCGGGAGCGGGCTCGGCAAGAGCTGGCAGGACACCTTCGAGACGCGGGACCGTGACGAGGTCGACGCGTTCCTCGCGGGCACCGGGGCGAGGTGGGGCTGGGGGCCGGAGGACGGTCTGAGGGTCAGTCAGGTGCGTCCGTCCACGGCCCGTCATCCCGTGACGGGCGAGGAGGTCTGGTTCAACCAGTGCGACCAGTGGCATCCGGCCGCGCTCGGTGACGAGACGGCGAAAGCGCTGGCACAGATCATGCCGGTGGACGAGCTCCCGCAGTCCGTCACCTTCGCCGACGGCAGCCCGATCCCGGACGCCTACGTCCTGCAGGTCCGTGACCGGGGCCTGGAACACGCCAGGGACGTCGACTGGCACGAGGGCGACGTCCTGCTCATCGACAACATGCTCGTCGCCCACGGCCGCCGCCCCTTCACCGGGCCGCGCCGGATCCTGGTCTCCATGTCGGACTGACCCACCCGCGCCCACCACACCCGCACCCCTGCCGGCCCACGCCCGTGGCCCGCAGCCCTGTGGCCCACGACCCCGCAACCCCGGAGCCCGGAGCACCGGAACCCGCAACCTTGGGACACGGAGTGCCGGACCCCGGAACCCTGGAGTGCCGGACCCCGGCCCCTCGGGACACGGGGAGCCGGAACCCCGGAGCCCGGAGTCCCGGAACCCGCATGCCGGAGCCCCGGACCCCGGAGCCTCGGGATCCGGAGCCCCGGAGCCCGGAGTGCCGGGGGTGCGGGGCCGGGTGCGCCGACCGCCACGACAGCCGAGCCCACGGCGCGTCCCACCGCCCCGCAACCGGAGGCCCCTGCACATGCCCGACACCCTGATCACCGACCGGCCGCGCCCCGCCTCGCCGGGCGGCCACAGCTCGGCCGCGGACTTCACGGTGCCCCCCGGTCCCACGGCGGCGCTCACCGGCCTGGCCCTGGACCACGGGGCCACCCTGGACGACACCCTGCTGACCGCGTACGCCACCCTCCTGGCCCGGCACACCCGCCGGTGGGACCTCCCCGTCGCCGTCCCCCGCCGGCGGCCCGGACACCCTGAACCCACCCCCACCGCGGCCGACTTCACCGACCCCGTCGTGCTGCGCTGCGCCCTGCGGGCCCGGGACCCCTTCACCGAGGCCCTGGCCGCGGTCCGCGACCTGTGCCGCACGGCACACGCCCAGACCCCGCCCGCCCCGCACCCGGCTCCCCCCGCCGAAAAGCACACCACCGCCACCACCGCCACCACCGGCACCGGCGCCTCCGACGGCGACGGCGACGGCGACGGCGACGGCGGGCAGTACCACTTCGCCTTCGTCTTCCACCAGCAGGAAACGGCCGCGGAAGCCGCACTCGCACCGCGCACCGACCTCACCCTGGTGATGCACCGCACGGCCGACAGCACCCTGCACGGCGCGTTCGTCTACGACACCGCCCTGTTCACACCCGCCACCGTCCGGTTCCTGGCCGCCCAGTTCCGCCACCTCCTGGAAGCCGTCGCCGCCGACCCCGGCACCGCACCGGCCGCACTCCCCCTCACCCCCCGCGCCGAAGCACAGCTGGTGGACGCATGGTCGGCCGGGCAGGGGCCGGTGAACGAGCTGCCCGTGCCCGACATGATCGGACAGCAGGCCGCACGGCAGCCCGGCACACTCGCCGTGACGGGCACCGACGCCTCACTGACCTACGGGGAACTGGACGAGCACGCCAACCGCCTCGCCCACCACCTGCGAGCAACAGGGGTGGGCCCGCAGTCGGTGGTCGGCGTGCTGATGGACCGCTCCGCCGCACTGATGGTGTCCCTGCTGGCGGTATGGCGGGCCGGCGCCGGATACGTACCGCTGGACCCGGCGCTGCCGCCGCAGCGGGCGGCCGGCATGCTCGCGGACGCCGGAGCCCGGGTCCTGGTCACACGGGGCGGCACCCCGCACGCGTTCGACGGCACGGTGGTCGACGTGGAACACGACGCCGCCGCGATCGCCGCACACCCCCCCACACCCCCGCACCCCGCGGCCGGCCCCGACCGGACGGCGTATGTGGTGTTCACCTCCGGCTCCACCGGCCGCCCCAAAGGAGTGCTGGTCACCCACCGCGGCCTGGCCAACCACGTGGGCTGGGCCGTACGCGAACTGGCCGCCCGCGGCACCGGCGGAGGCGCGGTGTTCTCCTCCGTCGCCTTCGACCTGGTCGTACCGAACCTGTGGGCGCCGCTGTGCGCCGGGCAGCGCGTGGTGCTCCGCGGCCCGGACACCGGGCTGGACGAGCTGGGCGGCTGGCTGGTCGAACACGGCCCGTTCAGCTTCCTGAAACTGACACCGGGCCACCTCGAGATCCTCTCCCACCAGCTCACCCCCCAGCAGGCCGGAGACCTGGCCGG
The DNA here is from genome assembly GCF_030817475.1 of Streptomyces sp. V2I9. Taxonomy (NCBI): domain Bacteria; kingdom Bacillati; phylum Actinomycetota; class Actinomycetes; order Kitasatosporales; family Streptomycetaceae; genus Streptomyces; species Streptomyces sp. V2I9. Next base: position 57,504 of record NZ_JAUSZJ010000004.1, read on the forward strand.
CGTCGTCGTCGTCGCGGGCGAAGCACTGCCGGGCACCCTGGCCGCCCGCTGGGCGAACTGGCTCGGCGAGGGCCGGCTCATCAACGAGTACGGGCCCACCGAGACCACCGTCGGCGCCACGGTCCACCCCGTGCCCCCGGACACACCGGCGGGCCAGGTCGTACCGATCGGGCGCCCCCTGCCCGGCATGCGCGTGCACGTGCTGGACGAACACATGCGGCCCGTACCGGTCGGCGGACTGGGCGAACTGTTCGTCGGCGGCACCGGAGTGGCCCGCGGATACGTCGGCCGCCCGGAACTGACGGCCCAGCGGTTCCTGCCCGACCCCTACGGCCCGCCCGGCTCCCGCCTGTACCGCACCGGGGACATGGTGCGGTGGAACACCGAGGGCACGGTCGAGTTCCTGGGCCGCGCCGACGACCAGGTCAAGATCCGCGGCTACCGGGTCGAGCCCGCCGAGATCGCCGCCGCGCTCACGAGCTGCCCCCTGGTCACCGAAGCCGTGATCACCCCACGGGAGGAGAACGGCGAAACACAACTGATCGCCTACTACATCCCCGCCACCACACCCGGCACCACGGGTGCGTCCGGCAACACGGCAGGCACGCCCGGCAACACGGCGGGAGTGCCCGGCAACACGGCGGGAGTGCCCGGCAACACGGCAGGCACGCCCGGCAACACGGCGGGTGTGCCCGGCAGCACGAGTGCATCCGGCACCACGGGGGTGTCCGGCAGCACGGCGGGTGCGTCCGGCAGCACGGGTGCGTCCGGCAGCAGCACGGTGGGTGCGTCCGGCGGGGAACTCGCCGCGTACCTGGCCGAGTTGCTGCCCGAGTACATGCTGCCCGCCGCCTACGTCGCGCTGGAAGCGATCCCCCTCAACGCCAACGGCAAGGTGGACCGCAAGGCCCTGCCCGCCCCGACCGCCCCCCGGGACACGGTGCAGGACGCCCCCGCCACCCCCACCGAACAGCGGCTGGCACAGATCTGGAGCCGCGTCCTGGGCCGGGAACAGGTCAACAGGACCGACAGCTTCTTCGCACTGGGCGGACACTCGATCCTGGTCGTCCAGGTCATCGCCGCCGCCCGCGCGGAAGGACTCCCCCTGTCCGTCGTCATGCACTACAAGACCCGGAACCTGGCAGAACTCGCCGCCACACTCGACGCAGCGACAGCCACCCCCTGAACACCGCACCCCCGGCCACCCGACCACCACCCACGACACAACCAGCGACCCCACCGACGACAGCACCCGGCCACAACCCCCCGCACACCCCCCGGGAAACCCACGACCCCGCCCACGGCAGCACCCGGCTGCGAAAGTCCGGGCACCACCCGGGGAAACAGACCGCCCCACCCGCGGGCAGCACCAGGCCGCAACGACCCCCATGCCCCGGGCAGCAAGCAACCCCGCCCGGGGGGGGGCAACACCCGGCCGCCACGGCTCGGGCAGCACCCACGCACCAGGCTGCCTCACCGGCGGCAGCACCGGGCCGCAACGGCCCCCATCCCCTCAGGCGGCAGGCCTCAGGCGGCAGGCAACCCCGCCCAGGGGCAGCACCCTGGCTGCACCAACTCGGGCAGCACCTGGGCGGCAGGCGGCCCCGCCTAGGTTCTGTCCGGCGGATCATGTGACCTTCCGACTGGTCGCTCGTTGGTCCGGTCATGGGTCGGGGGGATTTGACGAATCGCGAGTGGTCGTTACTGGAACCGCATCTGCCACCTCTGGGTGGCCGGGGCGGTCGGTGGAACGACCACCGCACCGTGGTCAACGGGATGCTGTTCCGGATCCGAACCGGTGTCCCGTGGCGTGACCTGCCGGAACGCTACGGCTCGTGGAAAACCGTTTACGAACGGCATCGCCGCTGGTCGGCGGACGGCACCTGGGACCGGATCCTGCATTCGGTCCAGGCCGACGCCGACCTGGCGGGGCGTGTCGACTGGTCGATGGTCGGCGTCGACTCGACGTCCTGCCGGGCCCATCGGCACGCGGCCGGCGCACGCAGGACCCGGCCGCGGGTCCCGAAAAAAGGACGACGCCCCGGCACCACCGCCCCGACGAGGGACTCGGACGGTCCCGGGGCGGCCTGACCTGCAAGATCCACCTCGCCGGCGAAGGCGGCTGCCGCCCCATGGCCCTCCTGCTCACGCCGGGACGGTGGGGCGACGCACCGCAGATGATCGAGGTCCTGGACCGGATCCGAGTTCCGCGGCCGCTTGGCGGAAGGCCCCGGACCCGGCCGGACCACGTCAGCGGCGACAAGGCATACAGTTCCCGCCGAAACCGCCGCTACCTGCGAAGACGCGACATCCGGCACACGATCCCAGAACCGAAGGACCAGCGGGCCAACCGCCGCCGCAGGGGCAGCAACGGGGGCAGGCCCGCCGGCTTCGACCCCGACCACTACCGGCGCCGCAACGAGGTCGAGCGGACCATCAACCGGCTCAAGAACTCCCGCGCGGTCGCCACCCGTTACGACAAGAGGGCCTACGTCTTCCACGGCACTGTCACCGCCGCAGCGATCCGACTCTGGCTCCGTCAGTGATCCGCCGGACAGAACCTAGGGGCAGCACCGGGCTGCGGCGGGCTCAGGCGTCACCCAGGAAGCGGGCCACCTCGCTGACGACCGGGGCCTTCAGGAAGGAGTGGTGGTCCCCCTTCACCACCGTCCGGCGGGCACCGGTACGGCTCAGCGCGGCCCAGCGCGCGGAGTCCTCGGGGAACATCGACCCGTCCGGGAACAACAGACGCAACTCAGCGTCGACGGGGCCGCTCGGACGGTAGTGCCGCACCGCACGGGCATGCGCGCAGAAAACCGCGAAACGCCGCTCCAGGTCCTCACGCACGAGCGGCAGGTACTTGCTGTGCGGGTCACCGGCCACGGCGACGGCCAGCCACCCCAGCGGGTCACCGTCCGCGTCCTGCGGCATATCCCAGCCCAGCGACCCCGCCACGTCCTCGGCGAACGCGACACGCAGCGCCGGGGTCCCCACCTCCCCCGCACCCTCCGGCTCTCCCCAGGGACGGTCGAACGGCGAGTCCATCAGCGCCACGAACTCGACCCCGACCCCCCGGCGTTCCAGCTCCCGCGTCATCTCGAACGCCACGATGCCGCCCATCGACCAGCCCGCGATCCGGTACGGACCCTCGGGCTGCGCCCCGCGCACAGCGGCCACATAACGCTCCACCATCTGCGCCAGCCCCGCGACCGGTTCACCCTCGGAGATACCGAACGCCTCGATACCCGTCACCGCACAGGTACCGGCCAGCTCCTTCGCCAGAGCACCGTAGGCGTTCACGGTCCCGCCGACGGCATGGACGAGGAACAACGGCCGGCCGGCCGCGTCCCTGCCCGTCAACGACACAAGACGTGCGGCGGCCTGACCTGTTTGCCGATCGGACATCTGAAGCCTCACTGTCCCTGGTATACGGAATGGACGAGCTGCACGCGGTCACGCGGTCACACGGTCACACGGTCACGCGAAGATACCGGCCGAGAGAGAAACTCTCAGCAGCGGCAGGACACAGAAGAAAAAGCCCTCAACTACGGCAAGCGTGAAGGGGCCCGCTCAACTGCGGCACGCACGGAAGGATCCCACTCAACTGCGACCGGAGCAGAAGGGGGTCCCCCTCACCGGCGCCAGACACGAAGAGGTCCCCTCAACAGCGACAGGAGCAGAAGGGAGTTCCCCCTCAGCGGCGGCAGGCACGAAGAGGCCCTCTCAGCGGCGACAGACACGAAAGGGCGCCCCCTCAACTGCGACAAGCACGGAAGGGGAAAACCTCACCGGCGGCGGTGCGAAGGGGTCCCCCTCACGGCGGCAGACGCGAAGAGCTCCCACCTCACCGGCGGCGGTGCGAAGGGGTCCACCTCACGGCGGCAGGCGCGGGGGCTCTCCTCACCGGCGGCAGACGCGAAGAGCTCCCACCTCACCGGCGGCAGACGCGAAGGGTTTCCCCCTCACCGGCGGCAGACGCGAAGGGTTTCCCCCTCACCGGCGGCAGACGCGGAGGGTTTCCCCCTCACCGGCGGCAGGGGCGGGGGGCTCCTCAGCGGGTGCGGGTGCGGGGGCGGGTTTTCATGCGGGGCAGCGGTACCGCCCGCAGTTCGCGTTCCAGCAGCTTGAGGCCGCCGATGTTCCGCAGCGCGGGCAGTTCCTCGAGCATCTCCAGGAACCTCTGCGCCCACAGGGTGTAGTCCGGGAAACGCTCGATCCGGCGGGCGAAGCCCTTCTTCCGCCACGACCACGGCTTGATGCCCGCGTAATGCAGCCCGCGCGCCGACTCGATCGACGGGTACCCGTAGAAGACGGAATAGCTCGGGTCCAGGCTGGTCCACCGCCCGGACCAGAAATACGTGGCCGCCTGCTGGTCCGTCCACGCCCAGCGGTTGCGCACCATGTCACGGACCTCGCCCTCGTCCACCCACCGCATGAACGTGTCATAGGTCGACATCGACGGCTCGAGCAGCAGCAGCGAGGCGTTCACCCCGTAGTTCTCGTAGTCCACCGCCACCCGGTCGGTGATCTCCCGCGGGACCGGCGCACCCGGAGGACAGATCCCGTCGTAGACGTCGTGCCACACCCATTTCCCCGTCCGGAGCGCGTCCGGCCGGGGAATCAGCTTCCCGTCGGCATCGATGTCCGCCATGTGCTCACGGCGCTCGTTCACGATTCCCGCAGGCGCGGAAAGACTCCAGATGTCATCGAAATCCCGCACAGGAAAAAGATCGGCATCAATATTCACGATCTTTTCGTAGGAGCACCCGAAATCCCCGTCCGGTCCCAGACGCAGAGAAGCGAAACGTGTCAGAGCCGCACCCTCGACCCGTGCGGACCCCGTCCGCGGCGCACCCGAAGCGGATTCCTCGAGATATCCCGGAAGCGGGATCTCGTCAACGGGCAGCACCTTGTCGTACACCAGGCGAAGAGCATCGCGTGCACGGCCCGAAACATCTTTCGTGACGAGACAGACCCGGTCCGAACGGCTGCCCTGGACCTTCAGCCCGTACGCCGCCATCAGACACCCGGGAAGATAACTGTCGTTGAACATCAGGAACGTCACGAACGCCCGCCGATTCGGCTTCGGAATCGACTGCCGCTGATTTCGCGGAGCACACGTGCTCGCGTCCGTGTCGGGCATTACCGTCGACTCCCTCGGTCCACTTCATGATGAAGAATATGCCGGGGCAGTTTACCATTGCGCCGTGCTTCGGCCGCGCGGCCCCGCCACCGCTCGCGTACCGGGCGGCCCCCGCCGCCACCGGCACGGCCGGCCCGGTACGGGCACCGGACGGAACACCCCCGGAGCGGCATACCGGAAATGCCGCCCAATACAGCATGAATCGGACGGAGCAGAGTGACAACGAGCAGGAGTTGCGTCGTGATCGGCGCCGGTCTGACGGGCGCCACCGTCGCCTCGGAACTGACCCGCCACGGCTACCGGGTCCGCGTCTACGAACAGGCCGACGTCGTCGGCGGACACGTCCGCACCGAATGGCTCAGAGGAATTCCGTACGAACCCCACGGAGCCCACATCTTCCACACCGACGACACCGAGGTCTGGAACCTCGTCACCCGGCACGCCCGCTTCCTCCCCTACGAACACCGCGTCACCATCCGCGTCCGCACCCACCAGCTCAGCTGGCCCCTCCAGAGAAGCGAACTCCACCAGCTCGAGGAATGGCCCCTCATCGAAAAAGAACTCGCCGCGCTCCCCCCCGAACCCGACCGCACGAACTTCGAAACGTACTGCCGGTCCCTCATGGGCCGGACCCTCTACGACCTCTGCATCCGCAACTACACCACCAAACAATGGGGCCGCGACCCCGAAACCCTCTCCGCGTCCGTCGCCCACAACCGCGTCGAACTCCGCGACGACGACCACCGCGGCCTCTTCCGCGACCGCTACCAGGGATGGCCCGAAAACGGATACGCCGAACTCGTCGAATCACTCCTCGACCACACCGAAACCCACCTCGGCACACCCATCACCCACACCGACCTCAACGACATCACCCGCCCCGGAGAACCCGTCGTCATCACCTCCGCCCTCGACGACTTCTACAACACCGAAGAAGGCCCCCTCGAATGGCGGGGCGTCCGCCTCGAAAGCCAATACCTCCCCCACACCACACTCCACCAACCCTCCATGGTCACCAACGAACCCGACCTCGACACCCCCTGGACCAGAACCATCGAAACGAAATGGGCCCTCCCCCACCTCCACCACACCCCCGGCACCATCATCATGCGCGAACACCCCGGAACAACCGCGAAACACTACCCCGTCCCCGACAACACCAACACCAACAAAACCCTCCAAACCATCTACGAAAACAAACTCACCACCCACACCAGAAACCCCCTCACCACCGCAGGACGCCTCGCCACCTACCGCTACATCAACATGGACCAAGCCATCCGCCAAGCCCTCGACACCGCCCACCACATCACCCAAAACCACCCCTAAAACCCAC